>NZ_QCZL01000021.1:0-72708 GCF_003634395.1 Yersinia sp. IP36721 | reverse complement strand
TACGGCTTCAATTTTGAATTCTTCAGTGAAATTTTTGGCTGACATAAACACTCCTTCATTGAGCCTCCATTATGAGGCAAAAAAGTGTCTACGAAACCCGGGTCTATTCAGTGCTTTCTTCCGGGGGTATTTGCTGAGTTGGAATTTCGGTATCTGCATGTGCCGTTATGGCCAGAGCAAATAGCAGCGGAAAAATAAGAAGTACACGGTTATGGATTGGCATAAAGAGTTCCTTCGAGTGTGTAGCTTAGGCGAACACCCTCACGTACTGTGCGAATACGGGCTATGCGTAACCCAGGCATCGGTAATGAATCGATATAGATGTCAGGCGATATCGGGAGGATTAACGTAAAACGGACTTCCCGCCAAGGTAGCGTGATGTTCTCTCCGTCGATTAATCGTGTATTCGGTTGGGGGTCGAGCTGCAACTGTGCATTTTGCCGCTGGGCAAATGTGGTCAGTATTAGCATAGCTTCTGTCAGACCGATTAGTTTTTGCTGTCCTGAACCAGCTAACACCGATATGGGCAACGTGATTGTCGCTTGATCTGCCCCTCCAGGAATATTGAAAGCAACCTGGTGTTCGCCAAACAACTCTTGTGCCCGTCGTCTAAAATCAGCAACGCTGGCGTTACCGGTCCGACGATAGATAAGAGCGATATCGCTCTGGCGGGTGTAGGTTTTACTTTCAAGCATCCATCCGGCGACGGACAGAGGAATTAGATATTCACCATTACCACGAATAATGGCGGGAGCATCTGGCAGAGAAGGCCAGGGGGGTAATACGGGTTTTTGTGCCTGAATGTTTTCTTTGAGTTGCAGTTTTGCAATCTGCAATGCTTTATCTTCTTTCCACCCTTGATAGATATGTGTTCCTACGATGACACCTACTACGGCTAGCGCAATCAGTGAATACCTTTGCACTGGACGACGCAGGGACATCGAAGGGATGTTGTAGAGTTTGTTAACACTGGACGAGAGAGTGAAGTCAATCAGAGGCGTTGGGTTAGCCTCCCTATCCTCAAAAAAACCCACAGGCGCAATAACATGCCATTTATGGGTGCTCTTATTCATAGACAAGAAAAAAGTGATAGCGGCTAGCATACTTTCTTTGTTGCCCACCTTGTCACTCAGAACGGAGAGTTGGCCTTTACAGCTGGCCACAAACCAATAGATATCACTTTGTAGTTCAAACACCGCGTAGCAATCATCACTGAGTTGATGAGCTACAGCCAGGGCGGCACTGATAGGCGCTTTCTTTTCACTTTTTGGCACTTGTACCCAACACGCCAATAACTCGCTCTCAGAAAAAGATGTAGCGAGAAAGTGTGTTGCCCCCTCTTGGGTGGCTCTGCGCCGTAACTCGGACTTACTCTGTGTGGGCGCTATTTCCCACCTTAATGCAGCCAGCCAATTCTGGTCGGGGGGAAGAGGGAGGCGGGTGGCACCGTTTAATATGTGTAACGAATCGTCCATTTATTTATCCCACAATGTTAGCTGTCACCAGAATGAGTAACATATTGCGACTTTTCTCCGCGTTTCCGCCGCCACCTAATCCCCAGAATGAGGTTGATCCAACGCCCTGTTTGGATGCCGTGTTGTTGCCCTGATCAAAGGCAGTCAGCAGCATGGTATTGCCAGAACGGAGAATAACGCGGTAAGTGGAGGTTTTAAGGTGTGTTCGGGAAAGCTCTGATTGCGCATCACCTTGTTTGACGGTGCGGAACGTCGGATCATCTGAGATGCTTATAGAAAATTGCAGTTGCATCTGGTCGCTTTCCGGCATCATGTAAGGCATCGCCACCATATTAAAACCAGTGGTAATGGTGGCTCGCTGGATATCAGTAGAACTGCCTACATTGGCAGTCTGAGATGTCGTAATTCCAGCGACAAAGTCTTGCTGTAATGCCATTTGTAAAGGTACTGGTGACATATTCGTGGTCATGGCAGAGGCTTGAGTCACGATACTGGTGTTGGTTTTTTCAGACAGTGCTTTAATAAATGCCGCAGACCCTTTCCCTTTTCCATCCAGTAGGGTAACCCCTCCACTCATCGCATTCTCGGCCGCATTCGCAAATGAACCTGTTAGCATGCCTTTGACGCTGCCGCTGTTAAATACGCCGGTCAAATCGAACCCCAGGTTTTCCTGATTACGGGCTTCGACACTGTAAACCTGAACATTAAAGACCACTTGCCGGTTAAGCTGTTTATTACGGTCAGCGATATAACGACCGACAGCCTCAAGTACTTGAGGTGTATCGCTTACCGTTAACATGCCAGCAGAAAGATTCATACGACCCACTTTCGGCGTCAGCATAGCGGTTACCGTGGTTTTGATATCGTCATATAAACTGGTTTTAATCTTCGTTTCGGTCGATTGTGATGTGTTGTTATCGCCAGAAATACCGCCGGTAGACGTGGTCCCTCCTGAACTGCCGTTGCTGGTTGTTGTTCCGCTGACTGTTGTGGAAGAAAAGACCGTCATGTTATCCATGAAATTGACAGGAAACGTGCGTGTATCAATGTAAAAAATAGTTATTTTACCCTGCTCATAACGCCACGATAGCCCAAGGCGGGTAGTGATGTTATCCAGGAAGCCATCTAGCCCACCTTGCCAGAAAACACCATGCAAAGTGTTACTGGTCGTAGTCATCGGTGTAGCAGAGGGGCCTGACATTGAACCTAATTGTGGCAACGGGATCATGCCCGTAGTCGGATCAGGCGGGGGAATAGAACCGCTCATTGCCTGAGTCGTTGTTCCCCCTGAGCTACCGACCCCTTGGGCATCCGGTGTGATAAATAGCGGAATTCGGCAGGTTGTAGAAATGAAGGCACCAATCTCTGCAAGGCTAACGTCACCGGCACGACTAAATGTTGGTGCGCACGAAGGGAGTTGGCTTTTTTCGCTGCCTTTTCCGGTGATGGGGGTTGTATTAATCCATTGCGATGTCAGCTCTTGAACGACCTTGCCCTTTCGCATGTCCTCAATCTTGCCAGTAACGATTTTCTGAGTATTTTCAGTATCACTGATCTGAGTATTAATGCGGTCCAGACTTGGGCAGCCTGTCAGTAACAGGCAGGCAAAAATAGGGGCAAGTTTTACCCTTGGTTGTAGCAACATGTGTTCTCCATTAATTGATGTAGACGATTGACCCATCTGGAATTGATGTGGGAGCCATGAGTCCTGTGCTGAGTCCCGTATGATCAAACAGCTGCCGGTTGTAGACTCGACCTACAAGCGATGAACTCAGTGATGCATTGATTAATGCATTCATGAGTCCAGGATGGTCAGGTTGATAAACCCATGTTTTTCCTTGGGTTCGGAGGTTATTGACAGGGCCGAGAGGGAATACTGGTTTTGCGATATCAACCACGCCATCGTTCTGTGGGTGAGTGTAGAGCGTGTCGTTTATCTGGTTGATATAACTTACCGTTGCCACAGCTTGTGCCTGCGCCTCGGTGGTTTGAGTAGACAACGCATTCATTTCAGTGTGCCGGGGCGGGACGAGCGTTAATGTCAACAGACCGGCCATAAACACCATCATCCAGTGCGTCATTTTGGCACCTCGTCACTGACGGTTACCTGACACTGCTGACTCCGAGTTCCTGCATACAGCGGCACCGAAGCATTCAGATAAAGGCTAAAAGCACCGTTCAGTGCATCCATAAATGTTCCATGGAACACCAGCGGAGCATCGATACGGTAATTCACAGAAGTTAACCACTCCACAGTCCAGTGTTTAACGTTTGGAAGTGAACATTTCTCTTCGGCAGACCATGTCAAAATTGAGTCTTTGAGGGTGCTACCCGGCACCATAATCCAGATACGCCGTGCTTCTTTCTCACCAGGCGTGGATATTTTTGCAGAAAGTATTGTTTGGGTTTTCTTCTCTGGAACAGATTTTCCAGTGAATGGATTGCTTTTATTGACTACTTCAGTTTTAAGGGATGGTGCGGTAGTTGTTGTGATCGCGGTGGCTTTGGGTACAAGTGGGACTGTCGTGGATAACGTAGAAACAGAAACCCTTCGATTTGGCCAGTCGATTGATGGTTTTAGTTTTTCCGGCGTAAGCAAACTATTCAGTACATACGGCCACTGATCATTACCGCGCCACTCTAGTGGTCGCCGCACATCGGGCATAATACCTGGGCCATAACTTTGTTGCCAACCTACTGGCGCTATTCGTGTAACTGCCTGCCTCAGTGTCTGAGCTTGACCCGCGCCCGCCAGCGCTGGAGTGTCCGGTCTTCCATCAGTAAAACTAACAGCGTGTAATCCAGCAATCTTCTGGCCCGCCAGCATAGATGATTGTGATTTATTGGCCGCATTTAATACCGGTTTGTTTGCTTTTTGTGGCACAACCGGCAACGGATTCTTAGGTTTTAATCGGACATTGCTGACTAACGCCAGTTCAGCCTGAGCTTGCTGAATAAGAGGGCGCTGTTCTTGTATCAGCGTGGTAACTAATTGTTGTGCCGGCGTTGCGGGGGGCTTGTGAGTCGTCAGGGCACAGCCGCTCAACACCATCGGCGCTAATGCCATGGGGATGAGCATTTTCATTGGCGTTTATTCCTGGAGCCGCGTGTTCGACGGGGTTCGTTGGCTATATCGAGGACTTTCTGAGCCAGTTCAGCGCTGTCGATTTGGTAAGCCAGGTCCAGAATGGCGTAAAGGACATGGCGACAAGCAATGGGCTGGTCGAGTCTTCCGGTCAAGTTTACGGCCTGTTCTGTCAGCATTTGGTCATGCTGAACACCCAGGGAATATGTTTTGCGTAGAGACATTCAAGTCACCTCGGTTACGCGGTGGCGTATGCAGGAAAAAAAGACCACCCGACATTACGGGTGGTCAAGAGGTCAGTGGAGACTGAGGGTGCTACTGGGGGTAGGAATGCCGGCGAGGCCTACAAGAGTTCAAATGGGAAATATATTGTGGGAGATAATCTTTACCGGTGTCGTGTGTTTTGTTACCCGGACTACGAACATCATTTTCGAAGGTAAAAGCTTGTAGAACAAAATCATCAGATTGCCATTCAATGACAGGGGGAACATCTTGGACTTGTTTTGACATCTATCCTCCGATTAAGCAGAGAAATACTGAAATCAAATACAACAAACTCATTAGTAGCTAGCGGATTGCCTCGATAAAAGCGAAGAAGAGGGCGCTGCGTACTTCGCCATCCTTTTCATCAACCAACGACTGGATCTGCTGGCGTTGCACGTTATTGAGTGGAATCTGATTCTTATCCCACTGACGTTTTCCGGGATGAATGCTTGAAAATGCCTGCACACAAACCGGCAACCGCATCACACTGTCCACGACTGTTTCGCGGATAGGCGCGATTTCGCCCGCAAAACGTACCAGATGGCTGATGCCTGGAGAGGTTTCGATTTTAGATGAGTGATGAATTTCGGGATCGAAACAAATAAAGATATAACCAGGAAATAACTGCTCAATGACTTGTCGGTTTTGGCCCGGACGGTCGGCCCGAGGACGATAAGTGCGCATTATTGGACTAAAAGCCATGACATTAATGCGCTCCAGGGTCATCTGGGCTTTGAAGACGTTATCTTTTCCTGCTTTATGGCAAGCGAGATACCAGCGTTCCATGATGTTCCCCGGTGATGAGCGGAAGAATAATGAAAAAGCGCAATGTAATGAGTATGCTCCGCCAAAATCGAACCCAGTGGATTCAACTGACAAAGACGAGCGATAGTGAAAAAGTGCATCGCGGTTCTCCTAACATGCGCTTTAGCCTGGACTGTACCCGACAACCAAGGGCAGAGAGGTGCCGGTAGGAAGCTACCAGGCACAGTCCGGGCTAAAGCAAATATACGGGTTTTTGGCGGGTGTAAGTTGGCGGACTTGCAAACCGTTTGAACCTGTACTTAAGTATGGTGTTGAATGGTATTTTCAATCCAATCTGTTGTAAATTAATTTTTAACGATCATATATCCTGATATAAACGCATCAAACAGTGATAAATAACTATTTACCCCTGCTTTTTGATCAAAAGATCTGGGAAAGATCCTTTTTGTAGATCAATTGATCTTTAAAACTAAATAATCAGAATATTTGACTCCCATAGTTCCTTTGCTGAGTGGTTAAATATTGATCGATGGCGGGCTAAAAAATTGAGTAATCGATATGTTCTTGTTTTCTTTTCAGGCTAACTATGTTTAAGGAATGGTTTTTTTGCGGATTTTGTTTGTTGTGTTGCTGGGGGGGATACAAAATAATTGTGCGGTGAGATAGGATACGTAAATGGTGGCATTCGGCACAAAAAGAGATCACCAGAGATCCAATTGTTGCAAGCCGGCCAAAATCCGGTAGTATTTACGCATGTTTTGCTGGGGGTTCTTAGTGGCATAAGCATCTGAGCAGCTATAGAAGAATGAGTAAGGGCGATGTTTTATAACGTCGTTCTGTTACAGGATGGGGCATATCCTTAAATGTCCGGGGTTAGAGGCACCAGATTTATCGGGCCTTAAATGCAAAAACCCCCCGAAATCCTCTCGAACTTGGCGGGACGAAGGATATCAGGGGGTCACAAAGCAGGCGCTGGCCTGTGAGAGATTATAACTCATGCAATCTAGAAAACAATACCCATCCGCCATCTGTGTAGGATGGGGTGAATAGTCAAAGCCAACAGGCAATTCAGGTACATCCTGATCCTCTAAAACGTACACGGCGCGGCGAATCGAACGCTTTGCGACGTGGACAATCTAAAGTTCATCGGCGTTATACACCCCAGTTGTGTTGCTCTGTGCCTCGAGGCATGGCGGCTAAAGTTGTGGCGCGTATGCAAAGCCATAACTGGCACCGCAATCATGATCTCATTGAACTGCGGCGGGAAGGTTATGTGCCATATACCAAGCGTAATGACCCTTACTTCACGCCAAAGGCAATGCGTATCTCGGCACGTTCTGAAAGCTGTGAGGCATTGACCGCGTTGTCAATGGCTCTGGCTGCCAATTGCGATTACAACCCAGACAGTGACTACCCGTTTGAAATCATGGCTCCGTTTGAGCAAATAGCGGCCGCGATGGGGATGTTGCACGTTTATGATAACGGCCGCAAAGCCTATGACAGCCCATTACATGCCTTGTCAGTACAGGAACAGCTCGGGTACGTGATTGTTCTACACGGTAAAGATACTGACAGTGGCCAGAATAAACCGTTGCGGTTATGGCTGACCGAAAAATTCTTCATTTCACGGGGGATCGCCGTTGAAGAGATCCGTCATTGGCTTGGCCAGTTCAAAACCTGGGCGATTAAAAACGGGTTGACTGAAAGTTTACGTAAAAAGTATGAACGGCACCTGCTGCGTGTTGAGCGTATTGGTATTGATCTAAATGACAAACCCTCTCTACGGAATCGCTTGAAACAAATCAAACGTTGGGTTGTCAGCCCTGACCTGGCAAAAGAGAAGCAAGAAAAAGTGGCTCTATTAGAAGGACGACTGGCTGAAATAGAGCGTGATAATACCCAGCGTCTCGATCTTATTCTGGACCAGACACAGCAAAATATCCGCAGTCTGGCCAAAGCGAAGCATAAACGCAAAACTCCGTATTATGATGCGTATGTAAAATGGTCAACCAGTTCAAAAGTCACGAGATTAGACGTCGTGATGCAAGAACAGGCCTTACAGAAAGAGCAACCCGGACTGAGCCACAGTGACCCGGAAACTTACTACCGCCTGTTGCTTGAGCGAGCAGGCATAATCTAGCCCCAAGATGACCCCATCCCGAACCCTACCGTGCGCTGCGCGGTTTTTGTGTTGGCCGAACCCCTGAGATTGAGTGTTATTTAACCTCGACTCAACGGACTATTTTTCATTATCCACCCGAATTTATGATCGACAGTCACGCAATTCTTATTACGGTGAATATTTGTACTATTAACTTCGAATGGATGTACTTAATTTCGTAACCTGTTAGATAAATATCATTAATTTCGAACGTTATTACTGAACAAAATAAGCCTCTAAAAAGAGGAGTACTTTTCGAGCGGCTAAAGCCTGCTCTCCAAAGTAGCTCCCCTCGCTTTGCTCAGGGCAAATTACACATTGGCAATATAGAAAAAAAACAATAATAAGTAGCTCCCGGCTAAAGCCGGGCAAAAGAACTTCGCATAACCATAAGTTATTAACTAGGATTAATCCTACCGATCAGTTTCAGTCGCTAGTTCTTTCTTTTGTCTCCGACCGTTAAACTAATTCATTGCTGTAAGATTGGTTAAACGGCTCTCGCACAGCTCAAGCCTCAAAAAGATAGGTCTAGCAGGATGGGGGAGGTAACGGGATTATGAAAGCCTGGAACCGCTACGCGGGTCACCGGCGACCCTTACCAATAGCGTTTATCTTTTACATTGTTGTCGCCTGCATACGGCATAGCCGTATTGATCAGTATTCGATCAATCATGAACGATGGATCGGGTTTAACACTGGTTTTACAGGCAGGCAAAGTGCTATTCCAAAAAAAATGACGTAGGATTATGGGTTTAGCCATGAATTTAGATTGCCAGGTTTCTATGTCCACGTTGTTTATTGATTTACTAATCAAACCGCGTAAAAGATTTACGATAAAAACCCGCACGCATGATGCATTCGTACAATGCCTGGTTGCATACGTGCAATTACACTATGCGAGAGAGCCTGGTTGGTCATTGTACAAATATGGTACAAGCTGGGGATGTTTATGCCAGGTAGTTACACGGCCCTTTCTTAGCTGGCTTGAAAAGTTTAGAGATAACCCACGTATTAATGAAATCCTAGATACTTTTTTACCTCATATTCCAGAAAATGGAAATGAGCTCGATCCTCCAATAGCGGTATACATCCCGCTTTACTGGTTCTGTATAACAATACCTCCTGTTCGTGATCAAATACGGGACATGTGGCTGGGTAAGACTACTCATACTGTTTTGACTGCCCTACCACCGCGCATTACAGTGCCATCCCTAAGGCCTTCGGATTACTATCTACTGTATGAGGGACGGGCTGTAGCTCAGGATTTACAGCAACATTTCCAGCGGTGCTTAAATGAGAATATCCCTTTTATTGGGGTGTGGCATTATCGACCTAAACAACATACTTATGCGCACAGGTATGACATTCTCTTCTCCTGGGAGCCTTTTATAAAAAGCCATCCCCATATATTTGATAATCCAAAGTACCCTGGTATTGATAAGGTTATCCTGCGGCGTATCACACAAATCCTCAAAGATAACAAGCCATACGATGGTTTTGAAAAAGCACAGATACAGAGCCAGTTAACTAAAGGGCAGCTCAATATTCTCAAATTGAATTTTACGGCAGCGGAACAGCTGACTCTAGATCTGGTAAAGCTAACGCTGCAGCTGATTGAGGAAATGGAACAAAAGTTAGAAACTACCGAGGCTTTGGGAACAAAACTGGGGGTATTGGAATAATTAACTAGGGCGCTATTATCTAAGCGCCCAGGGGGTCTTTTTAACTATTTCTACGCTGATTTAGAAGTGTCGGATAAGCACAGCCAGTTACCTGACAGTGCTCTCCTAAGAACGGAGCGTGCGACTTTCACCGCACTCCGCTCAAGCCTCTCAAAGGCAATTATTGTTACCCGGCAAACTTCTCATAACGCGGTTTCCAGCGACATATGCCAGCTGTTTCGGCTTTTGTCCCTATTTTCCTTACGTGAACTCCAGTAACTGGCGAATGTCGGATCATAAGGTGTTGCCTCACAGCGGATTTTGGTATGTCGTTTTAGGGGTTTGAGGTCCAATGGTGCGAAAACCTACGTTAAGTATATTTTGTATACTAATAAAAAAATACTTTTATTGGAGGCCAGTATGGATACAGTTAAACTTTTTATAAGTGCCGTTCTAAACCCGCCATCCTTCAATGATTGGCAGTCGATGAGCAGCATCATAGATATGATTGTGACGGGCTTTGCCTTTTTGTTTCGTGAGGTTTCGATATTCTCCCTTGTCGTTGCCGCTGTTATCATTGTTGCATTTGTTGTTACCCTCACTGCCCAGAAAATTAAATCTTTCTGGGCAGTGAGGTAATTCTGCCCATTTCTGGCATTTCGTTACCTAAATATACCAGCGAGTTAGGTGACGAAATATCTGGCTTACAATCCCAAAACGTAAGTTTCTGTTAAAATTCTCTAAGGAGAGCATAAGCCGGAACCGTCGATATTTATGGGCCGTAGTCTTGAGGTATATTAGTTAAGTTCACTGTTATATCTACCGCGGCCATAGCTGTACAAGGGCCGCGAAAGTGTATTTTCCTAGAGCCGTTGACGCTAACTATTTAGTCAGATGTCGCATTTTGCAACTTCGCTCCCACTAGGCCAATCCCCCCGCCCTGCACAATGATTGCACTGAGCGGGTAGATTGGTTATAATATAAGCGCAGGTGAAAGTTGCAGCTCTCACCTGCTAATCTAATTACTTGATTAGATTACGGATAGATAAAATGTGTTTACATAAAGTGTGTAATAACCTTTTTGAAACAACACTGGCTAGTAGTGGAGAAAATCCACATTTCGCTATTAGCCAACCTTTCCATACTGGTAGTACATAGAAAAACCCCACAGCAATACAAACTAAGTAAAAGCACATTACCAATAGTAGTAAGCACGTAGTCCAATACCTCTCTTCTTGGTAAGTTGTTTTTATATTACTCCCATACGAACATATATGACCTAAAACGTTTACTACGTCGCTGATAGTAATTGAAAATAAAACCGCAGTATCTTTGATGGTAGAGACAAGACCATTGAGTACAGAGATATAATATGGCATTAGCTATGAATTCCTCTTGTTTAGATAAATGAAAGTTTTTGTTTGAATAAATTATTTTCATAATTGCAACTCACTGTGTAGTGATTAAAAAAATGACAAAGAGAACCCGCCGCCATAATATTGAAGCGTCATAGATTTCTTGTTTTTAGATAGAACTGCCGATAATACTTTATATAATACTGTTCATTTGCTTCTCCTTTTTCGGGTAAGGGGCCATCTTGCCAAATTCAGATAATAGTTCGCCGCCAAAAAGAATGATTCATTCTTAAAGTGGGAGGGCTATCAACTGGGATGTATAACAATTCTTGGAAAGGAACAGGAAGTGTTATTGGAAGAATTTGTGCATTTGCTTTCTTCTATTGTTTTTATAGTATATTATAAACACTACAAAGTAAAGAAATATGAATGTAATCCTGTGAGGTAAATTATAGCACAGCTAACAATGGTTGCATTGTGCAAAAAGTGCTATTTATATGATATCTCATCCCCCTCTTTTCAGTTGGCTTTACCCCTGGAGTGCCAAATGGCCCAACCTCCCCTATTCCCGCCCTGAATGTCTGCTATAATGCGTTATGTCTCAGTGGCTTGCATACCGCCAGAGGCAGGCAATCGGAGCGTCTCGGGCGCGTTACGCTCCGATTGCCACCCTTTTTTACTTGGCTTTTCCCCCATATAGCGAAAACTCCCAAAACCCGCCGTGACCGATCACCTATTTATTTTCGTTGCTTTCTTCAATAGCCATTTTTGCTTTGTTGACGATCCGTATAACTGTTCTTTCAGATACACCAGTGAGCCTTGCTGTATCCCTGATACTTTGGCCATTTTTGATGCGCAGCTCTATTATTTTCTCATGCAAAAGGCGATCTGCTTGTCGTCCCTTAAATTTCCCCGCCGCTTTGGCTTTGGTTATCCCCTCTTCCTGGCGCCGACGTCGATCGCTGTAATCTTTACGTGCGATAGCGGCCAACATATCCAACATCATGCCATTGATGGCTTTCAGCATGGCAAGAGTGAATTCATCAGGTGCATTCGGAGTTAGTGCCATGTGACTTGTGGGTAAATCCAGGCTAACAACGACCAGTCTTTTTTCCTGGATAAGATGTTTTAGTTTCTGCCATCCATCTTCATCCAGTCGGGAGAGTCGGTCGACCTGTTCGATAAGAATAATATCACCAGGTGCCGCATCATCGAGCAGCCGTAACAGTTCTGGCCGCTGGAGTGACGCCCCGGACACATTCTCGGTGTACCAACTGGCCATCCGAAAACCTTTCTCTTCCACAAAGGCTTTCATGCGATTTTTTGCCCGTAGCGCATCTTGTTCTTTGGTTGAGGCGCGGAGATAGCCGTGAATGTACATTTTTTACCCACAAGTGACGTTTAGGTGATGATCATAATGTACATGACAGATAGATGATGATCCAATGGGGAAATGCCCCTAATTTCATCTATGACATTAGGGTATACTTTACTGTCAGTGATGATCTCATAAAGTGCATCCTGATTACTGAGGAACGATAAGGAAACATCCTCCGGTCGGGCCCAGCTTGCAGGAAAAAATACCGTTGCAGCTTTGTGCGTGGGACAAAGCTGCTTTGACGTCGCCAAATGATCCTAGCCACAGCGTTTCACGTGAGTTCTGGAAGCGGCTAATTTCAGGTAGGGAGTTCATTCTCCGGGCATTACTAAATAGCTTATGCTTGGTCAGCAGGTCATGTTTCTCTGGGGAAAGTAACGCAATCAGCTGTTCGGCGGCGTCAATCTTAGTACCAATATACGCTATCGCATCCTGCGGAGTCTTAACCCGGTAGGCTTTCCAAAGAGGCTCGTTATGTGCCACGCGGTTGCGGTATTCACGTATCGTTTTGACCAGATCCCGTGCCGTCAGAAGTGTTGTAGCCGCACTCTGGGAGGGCCATGCTCCTTTGAACACTTGAGTAATCATGGTATTCCAGAACAGACTTGGTCCCAGTAGTTCGTCACTCATAGCAAATTCCCAAGTTGAGAACTCGGTGCTGGCCACGGTTTCCTCATGGCTGGGATGATGATTTTGCCGGTGATATCGCCTGAATTTCTCTTTCCTGACGTAGCTTGCGGCGCTGGCAAAATTATCTTTCAGCGCCCTGATCTCAAAAGGCGGCTTATGGCCCGGCGTGGATGCATAGCTTTTATACTGGATCCTCTTCCACCACCACTTGCCAGCGAAGCTGATAAATGCAACATCGATGGCGTTTCGCAGGGTAATTTCAGCCGCGCTCAATAGTGGGTAAAGCTCTCCGCCTAGCGCCTGGTTCCAAACATAAATTCCTACTAGTTCCCTATCGGTTAATTTTCCAAAGACTCTTTCATAGCTGAACATTCTTTTCGACGTGAAAATCCTGGCCATGAGGTCAGGCTGATAAGCGACGCTATCCGGCATGTTTTTTCCTTTTCTGGCCTAGTACTGAATGCTCAGTATGCCAGCTTATGCTTGACAACCTGATGCGCAGCTTGTAGGCTTCACATCAGGTTGGTGTAAGGAACCAATGGCCTTCGGGTGTATGACCTTTCACAAAGACCGCAGATTTTGACCCCGGCTGAAGCCGGGGTTTTTGCGTTCAGGACCCCGCATGCCTTCACTCTGTACGGGTGACAACCTGCATCATATCCCCGGCGCGGAGCCTGAATGTGCGGAGATGTTCTTCTGCAACCTCCGTTATCCCCTCTTCAGTCAGAACACCCCCATTAAGTTTCCCGTTTCTTAGCTGCGAAAGTTTATCGATATAAATTTCAATTTCCGCAAGCTGTTCGCATAGCGCTGTGAGCGCAGGGGTGGCCTCAGTGGCACCTGCGCGACGCTGCATGGAACGTACACTGTCGAGAAGTTTCACATAACGCTCATGCCACATGGAGAATGCATACAGAGGGATGCCTTGGCCTTGGTCGTCGCAGTTGAGTGCCTGCTTTGCACAATTAATAGCTTCCTCGGCGTCTCGGATAATCATCTGGTTAAGAGCGTCTGAAGACACGCCATTACCGGTAAACGTCTGCAGTTTGTTAATGCTTTCCGCGGCTTCATTGATTTGCTGCTTAGACAATTCCAGATGTTCAGCTGTAATAACCGTAAGGCTTGTAAGATTGCTTACGATAAGGCGCAGAGTGGCGTACAGCTGGTTAATGGCGTCCAGGCTTGCTGGAAAATGCTGGTAACCTTCGACAGGCGATCCCGTACGCTGTCCGGGTGCTGACAGTATGAGATCTTCATTAGTGCGGTAAAAACGGTAAGCGTCCTCAATGTCTTGCATGGCAGTCATTACCATTCCGTGTGGCAACTGCTGCTCCGCATGTAATGACTCTGTAAAGCTTTTCAGGCGGCCCCAGACCGTTTTAAAGCGCAGCAGGGCTTCTGAAAAAATCTCCTCCGGGTTCACCGCCGCCGGTTTATAACGGATCTGAACTGGAAGACTGCCGGTTTCGGCTATGTAATCCGTCAGCGCTGAGAAATAGCTGCTGAAGGTATAACCGGCAGCAGCCAGAACCGGTTCCGCCTTTTCTTTTGATTCATCTTTAACGCGCGTATTCAGCTGAGCCATTCTTCATTTCCGTTATTCTATATGATTATAGCTATCGTATAGCATTTTGCTATACGTGTAAATCTAATAGTAACCACTATCTTTATGCTTTACTGAAGTATCATCTGGCTGCCAGTCTCACTTATCTAGGATTTGGCGGAAGATCCGAAAAAAGATAGTTTCGGACAGCATCCTTGCCATGCGTACGAAAGTAAGCGAATCCTTTTACGGACATAAGGTAGTTTCGTACCTGACCTTACGTTCAATGATTGCTCTTCATAAAAATCATCCGCTATCAAAATAAAAGAGTTTGCGGTGAAGAAGTAATAACAACATTTACTTTATCTATAGTTACTATTCAAATGAATTGTAATATTTAGGCATACATAAATGTCATATTAGCTTTACATATGAAAGTGAATGATTAAGTAGTTATCGATTTAAATCATATTTATTATTAATAGCAGTTGGTTTGGCTTAATCATCTATGGTTTGATTTGTAAATATATTTTTTAAATCATTCTTGATATGATTAAATTATAGTTAACTTAAATCACATGGTGATGTTTATGATCTTGAATATCGAACATTCACCTGTTCGTCGCTTGTCAGCGTTGCAAAAGAGCATCTTGATATTATTGGCTGCGCTTGACGAAAGGAAGCCTGGTCCAGTTCCCACAAAAGATCTTGAGAAATTGCTAGCTCTTAGTGATAACAAGCCAGTATATGGTCCCAATCTCCGTGGTGCATGCCATCGATTAGCTAAAGCTGGGATGGTTCGTACTTTACGAGCCTCGAATTTGCAGCTGGCTGTCGAACTAACACATGATGGTTTGGAATACGCCGGACTACTTTACGCAAACGAAAGGCAGGCTGAACTCGAAAGGCAAAAGCGTAAGACATACTTTGTACTGTCTCAAAATACGCCGAATAAAACTGTTACAGACCCCCTACCCGTTATATTAAATGGGCAAGTATATTCAGTCTTGCGTGCAAGCTATGTCATACCGTTTGAGGGGGCCCCGTACCTGCTATTAGTTCAAGCTGAAGGTAAAAGGGTTCGCTTACGCGGAGATGCAATTAGTGTAGGTTCTCTCTATCAGGACTGTTTTAACGCTGGCCTACCAGTCCAAGTTCAAATCAACGAGGAAGACTAAGGAGGATAGATGCAACTTGTCAGAAAGAAAGCTCCGCGTGGTGGCTTTTATCGAATACTGACCGAAGAAGAAAGAGCAGCTATTCACCAGGTTTGCGGTTTTCGAAATGTTCGTTCCTTAACAGAAAAGAAGCTGGCAGAAAAGGTCCTACTTGAAATGCGTCAGCATGAGCTCTGGTTCAAATGCGATTGCGGATCAGGAGATAATGTGCCAATGAATAGTGCAAACCTCCGTTCCGATACACAAACTCTATATTTCAACAGTTTCAGTTCCCCTCATGACAATAAATGCCCGCTGTTTCGTATTCATAGTAGTACAGATGATTTGTCAGGCGGTGGTACGCGGCGTACTGCAGGGTGCAAAGCGATAGATTACCGTAAGTTTTTGCCGAAGATGGAACGAGATGCCCGCATAAGTCTACCAAGCGGAAATTCCCCTCCTTTAGCGGATAAGACCCGTAGAAAACGAGTTCCAGCTATCGCCCGCCTGCTATTTACGCTAATTGAAGAGGTTGAACTTAACCAACTGTCACCAGTTTGGCCCCCCGCTAATATACCTTCACGTCAACACCTTGATGCTCTGAGGGGAATTGCTGAACGGACAGTATACGTTGGGCGAGACAATATGTTGTCGGACTTTGTGCGTTTCGAACCGTGGTTGAATCAGGCGAGGCAAGAAGATCTCATGCGACATTTGGAGCGCAGTGAACAACCTTGGCCAAAGGATAAAGAAAGAGTCTTTTATCAAATATTCATGTCCGACGATGTCTGCCGTGAATCAGTGAAGTACACTGGACCGTATACTGAAATAACGTTTACACCGGCGAAACAAGTGAGTATCAATGGGGAAAGTCAGGAGAGTAATAGAGGCCCATATTGGGTTGTCCTGATGTTCAAACGAGGTATGGACGGGGCCGTGATTTGCAGTGAGGGTTATGCTCATGCAATGTTCAGTTGGGGATGCCCTCTCCCTGTTGACAGCGAACTCGAGCGGCAAACTATACGTTCTATTCAGACCGCGTGCGAATGGATATACAAACTAAAGAATTTTGCGCCACATGAATTAAGCCTAAAGAAACCTTTATTCGATTTGGAAGTGAATCTTGAAAGTGGACAGGGATTTGTCCTACCTGATTTCATCGTGACAGCTACCTCGCCTGATGCGGGAGAAGCGCGTAACCTCATTATTGAAACCATGGGTTATTCGGATGATGAGTATGCCGAAAGAAAAGCTGGACAACATGCAGGGATGCGACGTTTAGGACATCTTTATACCGATCCTCCAAGGTGGCCTAATGAGGGAGAAAAGGTTTTTGAAAAGCATTTCTTCGGTGTATTAAAGCACCTTTGAATATCTGCAAACTTAGAAGTTATAAGCAGGCAGCCGGTCAATGACCGGCTTTTCCCTGGAGTTGCTTTTTTGCTAGTTAACACATTATGTTTAGGGATACTAAACAACTTGGATGTTAAGTGATGCTAAACATGTCGTCAATGTTTCTATGACGACTTGCTATGGTTCCTATTAGACTGAAATCTGCTCGGTTACATGCCAAACTTACCCAGGAACAACTAGGGGTATTGGCTGGTATCGATGAATCCACCGCTCGGTCACGTATTTCACAATATGAAAACGGAACCTATACACCTACATTTTTAACCGCATGTGCAATAGCTCGGGTGCTAAATGTACCGGAATGCTACTTCTATATCTTAGATGATGAGTTTGCAGAACAGGTTTTACTGCTACATCAAGCGTAAACCGCCCTCGCCTACTTCATTTCGTTTGAATTCGCACCCGAATGATATCATGAAAGAATGATATCATTATTTAGTGGTGATGTAGCATTTCCCGCAAAATAATCCAATTCTCTCCACATTACTATTTTACATAGTCTTCATATTTTCATAGCCAGCGCTCCGCATTCGAGCTATTTTAGAATTGATAAAGAAAAATGATTTCATGAAATGATGATTTCATGATTTATTTCTTAGCTTATATCTATTTTAAAAAACAATGACATGCAAGTAATGATAACATTAAATCATGATAGCATGCTTTGGTGCTTTCATTTGTTCTAGTGCCATGTCATTATAACTCGCAGTAAAACATGAAATAATGAAAGGATGATATCATGATGATTTCTTGTGTGGGCCAAAAAGGTGGTGGTTCTAAAAGCGCAACGGCAAGAACGTTGGCGGTGGGATTTACTGATGCTGGTTGGAAAACGCACCTGGCTGATATCGATGAAAAACAGCAAACATCATTCAAGTGGTGCAAGCGTCGTGAAGATGCCGGATTGAGTACAATAGACTGCGCTCTTTATCGCAGAGTAGATACTGCGGTTAAATTTCAAGATCAATTCCATCTTGTCATCATCGATGGACGTCCCGCAGCAGAGTCCACATCTCTTGATGTAGCTATGGAGTCCGATCTTGTTATTGTCTCAACGGGGACGACTATTGATGATCTTGAACCGTCCTTGGAACTTGCTCGAGAATTGGTGAAAAAGGGAATAGCGCTTGAGAAAATAGTATTTTCTGTTGCTAAATCACCTTCGGATGCTGAGGGGGTTAAAGCTCAAGAGACTATCCGAGCTTGGGGATTCAGGGTATTAAATACCGTAATACCTTTCAAAGCGGGCTATGGTAGTGCGCTCGATGCAGGAAGAGCATTATTTGAAACACCATTTAAATCATTAAATGCCACAGCAAAAGGCATGGTGGAAGAAATACATGATATCATTAATTCATGATATCATGTATTAATGATTTAATTGTTTCATGACAAATATAGGTACTGCAATGAAAACGCCAAAAACCAGCATCAAGCTAGCCCCACCTTCTTTAAACGAACCTACATTGGATGTGACAGGTAAAGGGGCATTGCCAGATACTCATGTAAAACCAATTCAAATAAAGGTGCCCGTTAGTAAGCATAAAGAAATGAAAGCTTATGCTGCGGAGCAAGGTATATCTATGACGGATATGCTTTTGGCTGGTTATGATATGTATAGACAAAAAATGAATTAATGAAATCATGCTTTCATTAATTCATTTTTTCATGTTTTTGAGGGTGGCAGATGCAGAACGAAACTCTAGTAAACATGTTGTGTTTATCAAGGACATCTAGTTGTAATACAACAACGACGATTTATCAGGATATGAGAACCTTTGTAAGAGGCCCTGTAAGTGACCCTAAATTTCCACGTACCAAAGTACGCAGGTATTTATCTCAATACGGTTTTCGCGGTAGTAAGCTGAATACGGAAGTAGAACGTATTTGCACACTTAATATCCCAAAAGGCGATTGGAAGTATCCGTATGGTTGGTCAGAACAAGATTTAAGTGGTCCAATGCGGCGTATGTTCGGACGTAAACGACGCAGAAATTTGGTTATGCTTGATGAGTTTCATATGTGATATATAAATAATCATTAAATCATTAAATCATGATTTAATGATGAGATAGCCTCAATCAAACTTATAGTCGGGCTTTTGGCAAATCTCTCCAGCGAGTAGTATAAGCAGGGGAGAGCATTTCTCGCCTCATTTTCCATACTTTTTCTATCCCTTGCCCCGCAAACCAAATCCTTCCCAGACCCGTTTGGTTAATACGGTCGATAGCTTTCATCAACTGCTCACTGTTGGCTTTGGGATGCGAATCGTCAAACATGTCTATTTGCCCAGGACGGCTACAAAAATCGTTTAATATAATTCCCGCCTTTTGATATCGATACCCCTCTTTCCATATCGTATCTAAACCGCGCATGGCGGCGGCAACGATATCGCGAGTGTCTTGTGTAGCCAACAGCAGAGTTTGATTAGCATTATTTCCGTAATACGGTTCAGGAGAGTAGGGGCTGCAACGTATAAAAACACTAATTTGCCTACAATATTGGTGTTCCTGACGCAACTTCTCAGCTGCACGCTCAGCATACTGAAAGACAGCCTGACGCATATCTTGCAATTGTGTAACTCGCTCACCAAACGAACGGCTAACGATGATCTGCTCTTTTGCTGACAGGTTTTCTATTGAAATACAGTCAATCCCATTCAGTTCTCTGCAGGTTCGTTCCAAGACAACGCCAAATGTTTTGCGTATCAATTGCAAATTGCTGTCGGCCAGCTGCAGGGCGGTCTTAATTCCCATACTATTAAGACGAGCGGATATTTTTCTCCCTACGCCCCATACATCACCTACGGGTACAAGAGCCATTAACTTTCTTTGGCGTTCTCGGTCAGTTAACACAACCACACCTTGTGTTGCTGGCCATTTCTTAGCAGCATAGTTGGCCAGCTTCATTAAAGTTAGCGTTTGAGCAACGCCAATGCCGGTATTTAACCCTATCTCCTTTAAAACACGCTGTTGTACCAGGCGACCAAATACTTCTAGTGGCATGACAGATTCCATCCCTTGAATATTCATCACCGCTTCATCGATTGAATAAATTGTCAGTTTCGGCGCCATACTTTCTAGTAACGTCATGACTCGGTTAGATATATTCCCATACAAGGCATAATTGGAACTGAAAACAGTAACATTATGTTTTTTAATTATATTTTTTATTTCAAAGTAGGGCTGGCCTCGCTTAATTCCCAGGAACTTTGCTTCTTTATTCAAGGCCGCGCAGGCACCATCATTATTTGTAAGGACAATTACCGGCTTGCCTTTCAGGTCGGGCCTGAAAAGTTGCTCACATGCGCAATAAAACGCATTAGCATCACACAATAGGTACATTACTTTGTCCGGTGGATGGCATAAGTTACAACGCCAAAAATCTCCAGTTGATCTGGTTCGACATAAATCGGGCTGTAGGCTGGATTCATTGGCATTAAACACAGAGTAGGGCGGGTGCAAAGTTGTTTAACGGTAAATTCTCCATCTAAAGCAGCGATAACAATATCGCCATGTTCTGCTTGAAGAGATTTGTCGACCACAAGAAGATCGCCAGAAAGGATGCCCGCTTGAACCATCGATTCCCCCTGTGCAATCAAATAGAACGTAGACACAGGATGAGGCACGCAGTAATCGTTTAGATCTAAGGATTGCTCAATATGGTCCTGGGCTGGAGAGGGAAATCCGGCCACACAGTGATCGGCAAATAATGGAATAGTTGAAGTTGGTAAATCGATGCCCGCTGAGGATAGGAATTGAATTTTCATTGTGTGGCTCATTATTACTGTTTATGCATACAGTAATAATAACCAGAACTATCTCAATAGCAAGCAAGAGAACTACGTCACATCAGGTCTTAGACCTAACATAATAATTTCAGAACAAATTAACTTCCGGCTATTCCTGCAATTCTCCGTTTACGCATTTTCTTATTCTCCCGCCCCGCTAAACAGTTCCACCGCCAGGCATGACAACAAGTGTGCGCTATCGCCGTCTACTACATCCGTTCTCACTCCCTGCGGTCGTTGCGCTGCGGCTTTGCAGACGCACTTGCAATCACGCTTATCTGGCAGAGGCCCTGACGCTTTACGGCGCGAGAAACAGAAAACTCGCGATTAACAGCAAAGGGGAATACACCAGATGAAGATTCATAACGCCGAAATACCGGGCAACTCATTAAATTTAGGCCACCTGTTCTCACGTTCACCACTTCAAAACCTGTTTGATCCGTCGAACCGGCGCCCTGGTGTGTCAGCAGCTCAGTATCGCAAGGAGTTTGTCTCTATTTTTAAACACCTGGCCCCCCATCATCATCGCTTTGAGGTGTTTCGTGATTTTGTTCATGCAGGGGCTATCGCTATTCAGAATGCTTTTTTAAAGTCTGATGAGTTAGAGCAAGAATACTTTGTCATTGAAAAACGCTTAGGCAAAGAGAATATGAGTCAGTTATCTCAATTGCTAATGTGCGTAATTGGTGCTCTAGACGCAGAACCGAGTGATTTTCTGGGGAGTCTCTATATGGAATTAGAGTTTAGTGCATCCAGCTTAGGGCAATTCTTTACCCCTTATCCATTATCGAAAATGATGGCAGCGTTAACGATGTCTGACGCAGTACAGAACTTAACCAAACGCCCCTTTATTACGTACAATGAACCGGCCTGTGGTGCTGGCGGGATGGCTATTGCCGCCGCGATGTATATGCGTGAAAACGGGTATAACCCTCAAGAGCAAGTTTTTATGGTTTGTACAGACCTTGATGGCATGGTTGCTGATATGTGTTACATCCAGTTGTCGTTGCTGGGTATCCCTGCTCAGGTTATTACTGGTAATACACTCACATTGACAGTGAATAGAACTTTTTACACCCCTTTTTGGTATCTGGGAGGGTGGGAAGAGAAGTTAAAACACGCTGAAGCCGTTGAGCGGATAATGACGATATTCTCCCGCCTACAAGCCGCTTAATACTTTAAATACAAAAGTGATATATAGAAGTCATATATCACTTTGATTTAGAGTAATTGATAATAGTAACTTTATATTTTACATTGTGTAACTTTTAATGATACAATGCATGTACGGAATGGAATGACGGAACAGACAATGATTAAGTCTTTTCGGGATAAAAACCTAGAACTGTTCTACATGGAAAGTAAACGAGATCGCGCGATACCGGCAACAATAGAGCGCCAGTTAGCGAAGAAGCTCGATATGTTGGCCGCCGCACATAATGAGCGAGATTTGTTTATTCCAACCAGTAATTACTACAAACGTCTCTCAGGGCAGTTTGATGGCTGGTCAAGTATGAGAGTCAATATTCAATGGCGGTTAATGTTTCAATGGAAAGACGGATATGCTGAAAGCATCTACCTCGATCCTCATCAAGACACCTAGCAGGGGGATTTATGCTTGATACCACGACTCGCGAACCTACTACGGTAGGCGAAATTTTGCAGGAAGAGTTTTTAACCCCATTAGCCATTGGGCAGGAAGAACTGGCCGACATTATGGGGGTGACTCGCGCAACGGTTAACCGTTTGTGCAAAGGCCGTCGTCGTCTGACTGTAGAGGAAGCGACGCTGTTTTCTGAGTTGTTTGAGACGACGCCCGAATTTTGGTTGAACCTCCAAGCCGCTCATGACCGTTGGGAAGCACGAGAAGCGCTTCAAAAACATAAGCGACCCCCAATGCGTCCTATCATGGAAATGTTGGGACGGCGTATCTCACACGCCTGATCCTGCCAAATAGAAACCGCTCAGATGAGCGGTTTTTTTCATCCCAAATCTGCCCATTTTCCTTTATTGGCCAGAACCGGCGTTGAGCCGGCACTGACCAATATACCCCCCGCTTGCGACGAGCTTCGCTCGTGCCGCTCTCACTGCTGGCACTGATGTGCCAGCGTCTGGGAAAGCCAGGCTAAAGCCCGGCCTTTCTGGTGATCCCCTTTACTTTGGCAATAGCGCTGTGAGTCTTTCGCCGTGACAGACGCTATGCCGGGGCGCAGTCAGCGCAAGGGTTCGCTGGCGCCGGCTACGCCGCCCTTGCACTGCCTGCTTATACCCCGTCTCGGTCTTAATGTCACAGCGCCAGACACCCCGCGCCGGCAAAAGCCAAAAGGGGTATACACCAGAAGAAAGTCGAAACGAGAGGGTTTTATGACTACAACACTGAGAGATGCATTGGTCGCCCTGATTGGGCCCGAAGCGGGGAGCACCCCGTACAGAACGGATGAAGAAGATAACCTGGCCCGCAGTACGTTAGCGGCCCGGGCTTTATTGAATTTTATGGATAACAGTCAATGCGATGAAATCGATGTTGAGTCGGTATTCAGTGATCTTATCGCTGATTTGTTTCATCTGGGAGCATTGTTGCATCGGCAGGGGCTGTACACCGATTTTGGTCTGTGGGAAGAACGTGTTCTTGTTCGCGCGATGAATCATTTCCAGGCAGAAACGGGCATTGAGATTTATGTTAAGGGTGCGCATCCTGATGCCGCTTGCTCACTGCTGCTTTACATCAACAATAAAAAATCAACACAACACGTCGCGATAATGGCCAGTCAATTAGCCGCAGAGTTATCACTCATTATTAAAAATGTTGAGGGGTTGCCAACGGCGAATGCACTTCTGGCGGTTGTCAGTGAATGCCATAAATAGTCGTATGGCCAGAATAAGGGCATGCATTTAGCCCTTTCCCCCTTGTTCAAGACGGTATCAGGGCAAGGGGGATACTGGGCACGCATAATTAATGTTACTCATTCTGAGTAGCATTGAAAGCAATTTTACGCTACCAATAATACAAATAAACTCTATTTGAGTATATTAATTGACGCATATCGAGTAATAAGCATTGATTTCCAACATCACTCATCTATAATTAGACTCAAATTGAGTAACTTAAAAGGGCACTGAAATGAAACATATTTGCTGTGACGACGGCTCCACTAATGTAAAGCTGGCCTGGTTTGATAATGACAACCTCAACACTTTCCTCTCCCCCAACTCTTTTCGCCCCGGTTGGAAAATCGAAGGCATGGGAAGCCGACGCACGTTCAACTATCAAGTTGATGGCGTGAAATACACCTTTGATGACGTTAGTCACCAGGCAATCAGCACAACTAATATTGAATATCAGTACAGTGATACCAACTTGTTGGCGGTGCATCATGCTTTGCTCAACAGCGGCTTGGAACCCCAGGCGGTTAAATTGACAGTAACATTGCCTATCAGTGAGTTTTATACCGAGGACTGCCAGAAAAACACGGTGAATATTCAACGTAAAATTGAGAATCTTTTACGGTCGGTAGTGCTGAATAAAGGTCAATGCTTTGATATTTCGGCAGTTGAAGTGATGCCGGAATCATTACCCGCTGTTTTCTCTGCATTGGCCCGTGAGAATGTCGGGCCGCTTGAAACCTCACTTGTCATTGATTTAGGCGGTACGACGCTCGATGCAGGGGTGATTGTTGGCCAGTTCGATGACGTAACGGCAATCCATGGCAACCCGATGATCGGTGTTTCACTGGTGACGCAGGCTACCTTAACGGCATTACGTATCGCGGAGAGTGATACCAGTGCATTCGTAGCCGATACGGTTATCCAGCGTCGTCACGACCGGGAGTTTTTATCTCAGGTTATCAATGACGGCTCGCGGGTTGATAATGTGATTGATACGATTGAGACAGCGATCAGTCGCCTGGGTGACCGTGTTGTGAATGAATTAGCCCGATTCCGTCATGTCAACCGGGTATGGCTGGTCGGTGGGGGCGCCCCACTGATAGAATCAGCGATACGAAATGCCTGGAAATTACCTGCAGAACGGATAACGCTAGTTCCCAATCCGCAATGTGCCTTGGTCAATGAAATGGCGTTGTTTAAGCTAAAGGGGTAACAGAACGTGAGCGAGAAAAGCAGTGATAACCGCCGGAAATTTACCTGCTATCTGCAACTGGATAGTGAAGCTGATCGCCATGCGTTGGACGTCGTTGAGTCCATATCACAGCGGGTAAGGGGGGATTTCTTGCGTAATGCCGTTATTACGACAGCAGCACTGCATCAGCTCGACCCTCGGTTGCCGGTGCTATTGGCCACCCTGTTTAATGGCCAGTTGACGGCTGATCAACTGGTCAACTTGCTGACTCAAACTACCGGATGGAAACCCAGCCAGGCGGATATTCGCGACGTGATCGCCTCATTAGGGGCGGTCGACATTGCCCCTAATGAGGCGGCAGTCCATAAGGAAGATGAACCCAACTCAGATGGACTGGAAAATATTCGTAAAAAGATGGATAAGCTCATTTGAATTGTAGAAAAATAAGCAAAAATTTCCCTTTCCATTACTAAAAAGGTGCAAAAATTGCTTAAAATTCATTAAATTTATGGAACACAGGAGCCGTATTAAATGACTGGCTACGACTTGCGATTATGGCGATCTGGACAATTTTGGACGCGAGATGAGGTTAGATCAATTCGCATCGGAAGTCGGTGGCGTCAGGAGGATGCTGCGGAGCAACTTGGCGTAACCCTGCGAACCTATCGCACTTATGAACAATATACGCCACCATTAGTGGTTGAGCTAGGTGTGCAAATTTTATCACTTCAAACCATGTTATCAGAGTTGGCCAGATTGCCTTTCGATCAGGCAATAAATCGTTTGCGAACTCTGACGGGGTGCACTAAACAAGAGCTCGGGATCATGCCGACTTATCAGGTAGTGATGCCATCGTTAGGGTTAAAACAGTGGCGCTCAGCTCTAAAGTGGACTCAGGTACAGGTTGCGGAAAAGTTAGGGGTCACTATTCGGACCTATAAGAGCTATGAACAAGGATCCTACAAGCTTCCACGGCGGGTTATATTGGCTATTCAGGCACTGACATTGTTGGTTATGCTTCCCCAACTGGCGAATGGCCAACCTGATGATCTCCTGCCACAACTCCTGTTGCTGTTACAAACCGACGGGGCATAGCCCGTCGTTTTATGGTGGCCAAACACCGGCCACAGAAAGGATACCCGACCTTGTCGGGTCCCCCATGGACGATATTCTGCCCGATCAACGAAATCCCCCTTACGCCGTGCCCTGACACTAATCCGGGCCACGGTTCCCACAAGGGGATGCTACGCCAGCCCTTCACCCGTTCGCACTCCCTCCCTGCGGTCATTCGCTTGCGCGTGCGGCTTCCAGTTCTGCCCTTGTAAAATCCGTTATTTGCCCGTCTTGGTTTAGGGGCACGGCGTAGGCCGCTACCTTAATCTGATAACTCGGAGCGAATGTCATGAGCAATTTTATCCCTCTTCACGTCCAGCAAGCCCCCGTTTACGTTTTGTCATTGGAAAGTACCCCGTTTTCCCGCTCGATATCTGACGATGATTGCTGTGCCTGGTGCCGACATCTTTTATATCGCCCAGGGGAACTGAGTCTGTGTCAGTTACATAACATGCATGATTGGCCTGCGCGGTTTAATGAAGATGGATATGCCCTGGACTGCGAGCAGCAGCTGGCGTGTCGTTAAGCTATTGGCAGGCCTGCCTGGAGCGGGCCTGTTTCCTTTATCCAGGGATGTGAGTACTGATTTTTCAGGCTACGGACATGACCGGCCTCGAACCGGTCATGTCCGAGGTGACAATATCGACACTATCCTCGTTTGTAGTCAGGCAAACCGCCCTATGGGCGGGGGTTTTAAATAGATTTTGTGTCGTTTGGGGCTTACGCCGTAGCCCGAACGTAGCCGGGCCGCTGCGCCAGCAAGGGGTCGCTATGCCCGTATCCTCACCCGTTCGCACTCCTTCCCTGCGGTCATTCGCTTGCGCGTGCGGCCTCCGGTCCGGCCCCTGCCTGCTCCACTTTTCGCCCGTCTGTGTTGTGGCTACGGCGCAAGCCGTTATCCGATAACCTTTAGATGGGAGTATGTAACATGCCAAATTGGTGCGCGAACCGGTTAATTGTGACCGGCAGTAAAGAACAGCTCGATGCCGTTGAAGCTTTTGCGCTGGGTGAGATGCCGCACAAGTATGAAATGGCCATCAAGCAGAGTATTCGTCTATTTGTCGCCGGATGCGCTGGTCTGCTGCAGACGGTGGATGGCTCGGAATATACGCCATATCGGGATCTTACCTCTACGGGGCGAGGAGTGATCTCGCCAGAAAATTTGGCGTTTACCGAGTGGGTCACGTTGCTATTGAATAACGTAGAACTGGATGACACAGCTTGCACATATATTGACCGGCTATATGGACAAAGCGGGATAGGGGATAAGAGATGGGAAACCTTACCCGATGCGGCTCAGGAGACTATTGAGTCATTGTTTAAAGAAAAGGGATACGACTGGTTTAATTGTACAGTATCAGGGACATCGCCATCTTATTCAGAATATTGGGATCTCCCTTTATCTATCGATAATGGACAGCCGTTTGATATGCGGTCGTTGTTGCCTACACGGCTCGCGAATGAGGTCAATGGCTTTAATGGCCGACTTCTGGCGAATATCAGTAGCAGTTGTAGCCTATATCTCAGTCTGTACGAGGTTAAATGGCCAACAGCTTGTAGCCTTGATGTCTTCGGGGAAACATGTGAATTAACGTTAGATTTTGATACTCCTTGGGGACCCCCGTCAAATGATGTGTTAAGTGCGTTGAGTCGTCAATTTGACTGTGATGTTATGCACTATTTCAGTGAATCAGGGTGTGGGTTCTGTGGGTATGGCGAATATAACAAGGGAGATTTGGTTGATGGAGCGAATGATAATATCGAGTTTGAAGAGTTTATGGGGGATGATGGATATGAGTATTCCCGCGAAATTGGACCGGAATATATTATAGATAACCTCCCCCATTTTGGTGGCTAAAACTGATGAGCGTCCCTATGGGGCGCTCTTTTCTCGATTTAAGCCTCGTCCTGCCCGGTTAACTGCGAAAACGGACGCCATCGAGAGCGTCCGCTATCGTTCCCTTTGCTATGTGCAAAGGGACGGTAGCTTGGCCACTGCAGGCAGTGGCGGTTATTAAATCTATTTCTTCTGCAATATTGTCGTTGTGACGGCTAACGCCGTGCCTTCACTTTAGACGGGCCGCTACGGCTGCAAGGGTTCGCTTCGCCGCTATCCTCACCCGTTCGCACTCATCCACTCAGTGTTCTTCCCGTTGCCCGCTCGTTCAATATTCACTCGCTGGCCGTCCAGTCCACTTCGCTCCTTCGCTTGCGCTGCGGCTTCCGGTAGCGCCCCTGCATCCTCCACTTTGCGCCCGTCTGTCGTGTCGGCACGGCGTAAGCCGGTGTTGTTATCCCACAACCTGCGGAGGAATTTACATGAGCACGATTTCACCTTCTGTCTATGTCGGCACGTACCATAAATACAACTGTGGCAGCATTGCTGGCCAGTGGTTGGATCTGACTGATTTTGACAGTGAAGAGGATTTTTACGCCGCTTGCAGCAAGATCCACTGCGACGAATCTGACCCAGAGTTGATGTTTCAGGATTGGGAAGGAATACCGTCAAAGCACGCTTCTGAATCCCATGTTGACTGGACATTTATTGAAGCGTTCAGACAAGCTGGGGAAGAAGGGCGGAGCGAGGCATTTGTGGCTTGGGCTGAATACTCAGGAGAGTGTGATTTCGATAAATTTCAGGATGCATATATCGGGGAGGCGGGAAGTGAGGAAGACTACGCCCGCGAATACGTGGAGGAATCTGGTCTACTCAGTGAAGTTCCAGACTGTCTTCAGAATTATATCGACTTTGAAGCATACGCGCGGGATCTGTTTACCAGCGGCCTGACTTTTTATAGTGGTTTTGTTTTCACATCCTGACACTGTAAAGCGGCAAGAAGAACCTTGCCGCTAAGGACATTACATGCAACTCAAACCAGAAAGCCGTGACATCCTCAGACAGTATAAAAACCTGATCAATGAGCGTAGAAAGGCCAATGAACTGGCCCCCGTCACTACCGCGCAGATTGTCGATTCAATGTGTGAATATTTAACGTGGCAGGCATCAGTTTACATTTGTAACCAATTTATCATTCAAGGGGGGAATGGAAAACTCCCGGATGCATAAAGAACGAGGCAGGGGGACCTGCCAAATGCCGCGCAAAACCCTGGCAGGCTTCGCCTGCCGTAATGCGCCTAACGGCGCTACGCGTACTGATTCTTAGCATACTATTGATTGCTTATAGCGACTCAGTGAACCGCAGAATATCAATGGAAACAAATAGCTAAAATTTTATATCTGACTGTTATTTATTGAATTTATAATGATTAATTTCATTATTCGCCTGGTGAAAGTAGACCCGAAAACCTTGCTTGCCACCTCCGGCTGCTGACCGGCTGGCGCCGTTCAACAGTCGAGCCACACTCCGCCAAGCAGTGGCTACGCCCCTGCAGTCTCCGCCGAACCCCTACAGGTTTCGGGCCATTCGGCTAGTGTCTGATGGATAACGTCAAATTCCACCCCGCAGCTGGCTATTGCCAGCGCCATCACCGCCCCGGCGATAACCCCTCCGGGGCTGCAAGGACGCCACGCCGTTTCGTCGTGTCGCGGTGTGTGCATTCTATTTGCTTGTTCGGTGTGTTATCTCACGGCCAGCATCTTTGGCGGTGGGCTGTGTGTAGCACCATCCCCGTTCAAAAAACAAGGTAGGGTAAACGCCGCAAGCGGCCCCTTGTTTTCTGCCCAGGTCTGTCGCTCCTACGCCCATTGCCGCGAAAGATACTCACCGAGAGATATGAAAAACACCGAAAGGGGAGAAGCAGAATGCACACACAAATAACATCAACGTCAAAACCGCCGCTTCAAGAGCCTACCGAAAGATATGGTTTTACTGAGGCAATGTTTTGGGATGTTTATCAGCATGTTATCTCTTTGGTGGGGGGGCACAGTACGGGAACAATCGAAGCGCCAGCGCTACCTGCTGATGCGGTATGTCTGACCGTCAATTGCGGCCCTGATTATTACTCGGTTTGGTTGGTCGACAGTTGGCCAGTCGCCGCCAGTGATGAACTTTGCATGATCCATTGGTGCATAAGCTACACGTAAAAAAAGCAGGGTTACCCCTGCTTATCCGGTTGTGTATGGAGTTCTAGCTTCATATACGACCTTAACAAGCAATAACTTACAGGAGTTATCACATGTCTAATATTGATACTAAAGCAACAGCCAAAGTGAAAGCAACCCCGAAAAACAGCAAGGTTGCAGCTAAGGTGAATGAAGCGCTAGCGAATACCCCAACAATTACCGTCCCACTTCATCGGTTGGTATCTACTGAACTGAATGCCCGTAAGAAAAAGTCGACTCCCGCTTCAATTGCAGGGCTGGCCGCAAGTATTGAAAGCGTTGGGTTGTTACAAAATCTTATCGTTTTTCTGACCGACGAGGGCAACTATGGTGTAGCAGGAGGGGAACGCCGACATTTGGCATTTGAACTGCTATTGAGTGAGAGCCGTTCTACTCCGGCTGGACTTGTTACCGCTGACTATCCTATTGATGTAAAAGTCTTTGATAAAAATATGGCGCGTCTGATCTCTTATACAGAAAACGGTAAGCGTGAAGATATGCACCCGGCAGACCAAGTGACCGCGTTTCGGGACATGGCTTCTGAGGGCAGAACTCCAGTACAAATTGGTAGCTTGCTGGGCTACAGCACTAAGCATGTTCAAAAATGTCTGCGTTTAGCATCAATGGCTCCCATGTTATTGGAGGCGCTGGCTAAAGATGAAATCAATCTTGACCAGCTACAAGCGTTATCTGCCAGTGAGGATCATGAGCGTCAGTCTACGGTTTGGAGTAACGCTTATGGCTATACCAAACAACCAGAATATTTGCGAAGTGAGGTTTTGAGGGGGGAGATTTCTGCTGAAAATAATGGGCAATTGGCATTTGTCGGTCGCGATGCCTACGAACAGGCTGGAGGCTCATTCAACTATGACCTGTTTACCGAAGAGGGTTTTATTTCAGATCCTGTTTTGCTTGAGCGCTTAACCCGAGAAAAACTGGCTGAAATCGCTACCATTATTTCCAGAGAAGAGGGGTGGAAGTGGGCTGAGGGTCGTATGCATCGAGTCTACAGTACGGGTGAAGATGCCGAGTTATACAGTTTATTACGCCAGCCCACGCCAATTTTTACTGATGAAGAGTCAGCGCGGATGGCAATTCTGGAACAGCTTCTCGATGCTTATGACATCGAGCATATGGCGAGTGAAGAGGATGATCTTGAAAAAAATGCTGAAAGCGATGCATGTAAGGCAGAGTTAGACGCCATTACCGTAACGGCAGACATTCGCGGATGGTCGAATGATGTACGCGCACAGTCTGGCATTGTGGCGCATTTGAATGAGGGTGAGTTAGTCATTCAGCGCGGTGTCATGTTGCTGTGTGATGTAGCACCTAGCGAAGAAACTAACGAAGAGTTGACCACTCAACAACCACAAAAAGCGCAATCAAAGCAGCTATCAGCTGTGCTGGTTAAAAGTCTTTCCTCAGAGAGAACGATGGCTGTTCAGGCCGCTTTGGCACAGCAACCTGATGTTGCACTGGCTATCTTCATTCATGATTGTATGAAGTCGGTATTTCGGAGCGACAGCTTCAAGTTAAAGACATTAGCCTTTAGTCTGCATCACAACAAATCAGCGTTAGAAAATAATGCACCTACTGTTGCCAATAGTAGGGCTATGCAGGTTCTTGAGGATATGCATATCGCCTGGGTTGCGAATTTTCCTGATGGCTGGGAAAACGACTACGAATGGCTGATGGGATGGGATAAGGCCAGCCAAATTGCTTTGCTAGCATATTGTGTTGCCGGAACATTGGACGGTGTAACGGAACAAATGAGCCGAAATAATAAAGCCGGTGAGACGTTGGAATCAGTTGAAGCCTCACTGAATTTTGACCTGCGGGATTGGTGGCAACCGACAAAAGCCAATTTCTTTGGTCGTATCAACAGAGACGGTATTTCAGATGCGTTGACTGATGCTGGATTGACGGGAGCCGCTTCTGATTCCCTGAAAATGAAAAAAGGTGATGCAGCCGAACTGGCAGAAGAGGTGATCAGTAGAACTCGTTGGATGCCAGCGTGTATCCAGCGTGATGCGGTCGAACAAACACAACCGCTTACCGAAACCTCAAATAACATTGATATTGCAGCCTAACAGGGAGATGCCGCCCTCAAGGGCGGCAATGACAAACAATGACAAAACAAGAAAGTTTCTCTCTGGTGGCCTTGCAAGGTTTAAGCCCTGTTGAACTGGAGCAATATTGGGAACGCGGGACGGATTATCGCCAGCGCCTATCCAGTGCAGTCTTACAATATCTGAATTTGCCGTCAGGATGGCTGGTTGATGTGGAATATGGGCGTGAATTCGGCGGCGTACATCCTGTTTCACTGCGTGTCAGTCCCACTGGCATGAGCGATATCGTGCTCAACGTGTGCAGTGCTGGGGAGGAAAACGAGTTTTGGACGATATCACTGCCTTTTGATGGCGGTGAATCAAGGGCATGGGTGTGTATTACCGAGTACTTTGATCCCAATATTATGAATAAGGTTCTGGCCCATGTGGCTGAGTATTATAAAGCCGGATTCCAACAGGCAACGGTACTGGCTAAAGCGCTTCACATGGGGGGGATTGCCGTATGATCCCGAATAATCGCGCATTAATATCCATGAACGAATATCAGCAGGCGGCAATCCATGCAATGGCCATTGTCGAACGGAAAAGAATACAGGGCCAACGACTGGCTGAATATCCGTATGCCAAAGCATTTTTCCGTATGCTGAATGAGGGCCGGACGAAAATTCTGGCTCGCGATATCCGGTTAGTCGCCAGTAATTACTGCCCGCAAATACGCGGGGGTGAACCAATGCACCGTTATATGCAAGCTCTGGATAGATTGATTGAAAGTGGTGGCCAATATTGTCCGTTACCTCTACCGGATGACACCCCTAAGAAGTTGTTCCCCGCTTACGCCGTATTATGTCGAGAGCGCCGTGATCGTAAATGGCTTATGCAGTTTGAGCGCAAAGAGCGTAATCAGGCGAAACAAAAACAGCAAAAGAGGCGACGCTATCAGTGCCTGGTCGCGCAGGCAGAAATTGAACTGGCTTTTATTACCCCGAGTGAACTGGCTGCGTGGTACAAGCGTCAGGAACGGCAGGGAATAGATGACGATGATTTGGTCGAGATGGCACAGGCTTGGGGCCGCCAGTTTGTCAATTTACGGTGCGAACCCTTCTTCATGGGGAATCCGATGTGGTCTATTGTCAGAGAAATGCGCGAAGAATTGGGGAATAGAACGGTTGTAGAACAGTGGCTTGATTCACTTATGCTCTCGAATAAACTGGAGAACTGTGCAGGAGTGAAAGTGAAATCTGAGGGGAATACAGATGGCGAATAGGCTAAAGGAGCAACTGAGCTACATAAAGAATATCAACTCATACAAGCGCTGGCTGCGTAAGAACTATTTTTATGATTATCGCAACGACAAGCAAGTGATCTCAAAACGTTGGCTGGAAGAGGGGCCGGAAAAATACCCGTGCTATGTGATACGTATGTGTACCAGTTGCAATTACGAAGAGACAGAGCCATTTTTCATCTACGGCGATGACTTAATCGACATGAGCCTTACCATACAACGAATGGTTAACTCGAGCAGAAGCTGAAAAAGCTGTTAAGTCAAAAGGCTGTTGTGGCTTCGCCACTACGGCCTTATCCCTTAATATGCCGTCTATCGATATGATTCAGCGTTGAAATAAGTCAGCATCTTCTAATTATATAGTGCTTCTCTCTACTATTATTCTCATTCCTATGGTGGCCATTCTACCTGTTCGTTCTTCCTGTACACATCATCAAACAGGGATGGGGGCCCCTTCGGCTCCCTGTGCGCAAGCGCCCAGGTCGTCGCTTACACTCCAGCTCTCCCGCGCCGTCGGGCGCAGTCCAGCTTCCGCAGAGCCCCGCGATGCGTGTCTCTGTCCTGTCGGATAGTACGCGATGCCTGAACGTCAATTGCCCTCGCTTGCAGCGGCCTATGGCCGCGCCGCTTCCCACTAAGGACGCCCCGCCGTACCGTCGTGTCGCGGTGTGTTCATCCTGTCTGTGCAGTTCGGAACGCCATCACTCGGTAAGCCCTCTCGCGGAGGGCTGCTTGTAGCACCACCGCCAGGATGCCCGCAAGGGTAAATAGCACGCCGCAAGCGGCGCCCTTGCGTTCCTCCCGTCGTCGTTGCTCCTTTGCCCTTTGCCGCGATAGAACTCACAGAGAGATGGACAACCACCGAAGGAGAGCAACCAGGATGAACACACAAACGTCAAGACCGCCGCTTCCTGAATCTACAGAAAGATATGAGGAAAAAGAAACCACTATGAGCACTCAGAACGGCATAGCAAAAAAATCGGCCCTAAGTCGTGCGTTCGATAACGTCATACAGGAGGTCGCAATGGCAGAAGAGGCCCACGCCCATTATGGGGAGACGTTTGGTTTTATGGATGCTGTCCATTATTGGTTATTCGGTTTTTTCAGCAGTTTCAAAAAGCATTAAACCCCCTAGAGCCAGCCGTTGGCTGGCTCTTATCAACCAAGGAGAAATACGATGTATCAGACAGTGTGTAACACGAATGATCGTTTTAGCTGGGATAGCAATACTGAGGCCGCTTATTGGTTGTCAAGGGAAGAGGCGGCTATGACCAAGCCTGCCGAAATTACGTTGGAACGCTACATGGATATGATTGGCACGATGTATCCGCTCGACTGGCGCGGCAACATGGTTAACGAATCGTTCAAGCTGGCCGAAATGTATTGCGGCAATGTGGCTTGTATCTACGCCAAGGTAGGAGATCGTTATTTTGAGTTTCGTGACGTTGTCACCCTGAGCCACGAAGAGATAATCGAACGGATAGAAAAGGAGGTGTTAAGCCAAAACCAGAAATGAAAAAAGCAGACTTGCGTCTGCTCTCTCTGCCGGTTTAGCCCTAGGAAAGTTTAACCGGCTATCAATTATCTATTGGAGTTAAAACTATGAAAATTGACGCTCGTATCATTGCACCAACTGCCAGTTTTGTAAAGCAGACCCCGAAAAAACAGCAGCGCATAAACCATCCTGCAATTGCTGTAGACGAGATCAGCCTGTCGAGCAAAGCGCGGGCACGCCACATTGCCAAATGCCAGAGTAAAAAAAAGTCGGTCAGAGTACCGGCAATGCTTATCAGTGAACTGGGCCAGTTACTCCGCACGCTTGAACTTAAACGGGCTTATGCCTGATTAAACGCACCGCCCCAATGATGGGGCGGTATTCCATCGAGCAGGAGTGATGCGATGAATGAACAAACAGTTTTGAGTGCGACTTATCTGGTTCGGGGCGCATTGGATCGACGCGAAGATTTTATTAAGGCGCTTGAGCGGTCGGGAGTCAGTGAGATGGACATGATTGCGGCCTTGATATCTCAAGCAAAAGGGCTCGAGGCTGTCGCTGAATATGTCTCCGAAAATTATGATTTAGCGGGTGTTTGGCTATATGAAGTCGTGGAGCCGTTCGGGGAGGAATTAATTAAGTTTCATGATATTCCTGATACGTCCCTCGCGTCTGATGTTCTGGCTGTTCTTCTCAATAATTGGCTAAGTATTGATGAAAATGAAAGAACCGTATTCATCGATACTATTAAATCTCTGTATCAGAATGCATTTGCCTAGTGTGAATATGAACCGTTAGATACCGTCTTTATAGGCGGTATTTTTTCCCCGCTAATCGGTTGATGCCGGTATTGAACCGGCATCAACCGAAAACTCCACGCTTGCAGCGGGCAAAGCCCGCGCCGCTTCAACTGTTGCCACTGATAGTGGCAACGTCAAGGATACCTGGCTGCGCCAGGTTGAGAGTATCTGCATCACTCTTCCAGTCCACAGGCTGAGCACAGAGTGCCTTATGCCGTGACAGACACTAGGCTGGGGCGCCGGAGTCACAAGGGTACGCTTGCGCCGTTATCCTCTCCCGTTCGCACTCCCTCCCTGCGGTCGTTCGCTTGCGCGTGCGGCATGCGGTAACGCCCTTGCGCCTACGGCTCATACCCCATCCCGGTCTTATTGTCACAGCACAAGACGCTCTGAGCCCGGCAACGCCGGATAAAGAGTGACACCAGAAACAAATTCAAAGGAGAATTAATATGCAACGTCTATATACCGGTTTTGGTAATGCGACTGTTATCCGTCAAGAACGCCCACTGACTAATGGTGAGCTAGAAAGATATGTACCGAGTGTTTTCTCGGAAGAAAAACATGAATCGCGCAGCGAACGCTATACTTACATACCTACGATCACCCTTTTGGAGAAACTGCGTGAAGAGGGCTTTCAACCTTTTTATGCCTGTCAAACTCGTGTTCGTGATGAAAACAAGCGCGGACATACTCGCCATATGCTGCGTCTACGTCGAAATGGGTTTAGCAAAAATGATGAAGTTCCCGAAATTATTTTGCTTAACAGTCATGATGGTAGTAGCAGCTATCAAATGATCCCCGGTCTTTTTCGGTTCGTCTGCAATAACGGATTAGTATGCGGTGATACGTTCGGAGATGTGCGTGTGCCGCACAAAGGTGATGTGGCAGGACAAGTTATTGAAGGTGCCTATGAGGTTTTAGGTCTGTTCGATAAAGTGACTGAATCACGAAACGAAATGAAATCCATTATGTTGAATAATGAAGAACAACAGGCTTATGCAGAGGCCGCATTAGAGTACAAATATTCAAACGATCATCAACCTATAACCGCTGACCAGATTTTAAATGCTCGCCGTTGGCAGGATAAAAATACTGATTTATGGACGACTTATCAGCGGGTGCAGGAAAATATGATAAAGGGTGGACTACATGGCATTAATGCGCAAGGTAAGCGCAGTAAAACCCGTGCTGTAAATGGGATTACGGGAGATATAAAACTCAATAATGCTCTTTGGAAATTGGCCGAAGAAATGAAAAAAATTAAAGCCTAATTCACTTTATGGCGGTGCTGATCACACCGCCTATAGGAGCAATTATGAGTAAAGAACTGGAAGTTAAACGCTGTCTGGTTTGCTCTACAGCACACATGACATTTGATGATAATACCATTCTTGGTATGTACGGTTGTAGGATAACCCCACAAGCCAATTGGGTTTTAGAATATGAGTATGGATTTATTATTGATTTATGGGGCGGAAGAGTCGCTGTGTTACGTTTGAAACGTATGGGATTATCAAAAACTCTAAGGAAATTTGTTTATCAAATGATGACAAAACATGATATCAAAATGATTCAGTTTGATTGTGACGGTGGTGTAATTCAAGGAATGCCAATCTGCGACTGGTGAAAACTTCTTATCCATCAGCAGCACATTGAGTGCCGCTGATGGATATTAATTGATTCGAGACATGAATCTATATTGCATTAAATTTACCCTTTCTGCCGTTCACGACATTGAGCCATGACCGACAGATTTATCAACTCTGTGCTGCCACATTTTTTCCGGTATTTTCTACTTCTGCTTTTTTAATGCTTCTTACTTTCGATAATGAAGCTGTTTTCTTTTTTGTCACAGCTACAGATTTAATGGCTTCCTGAATAGCTCTTTCACTGACAACAATTTCGCAACTTTCCAATGCTGATTTTATATCTTTAGCTGTATACCCTTTTTGCGTAGCCAAGATTAAAATTTGCTCTTTTAATCCTGCCAATACTTCCTTACCCGTGAGACGCTCTTTTCTCAAATCAGGTAATTCAGATAATTGTACTTTCGCTAATTCTAACTGCTCAGTACTGTAATGATTTTTTGCCGCCATATGTAATATTTTCCCATTCGAAAAATTTTAAGTACGACAATAGTATACGGGCGTTTCAAATCAGCACAACTCCGAAAAAAGTTCTCCCATGGTGTAATGACTTCTCAGGCCATTTAGGGCAAAATACAAATATCCGGTTTCAAATACGGGACAGGATATGTTTTGTAGCACCGCCTGCACGCAGTCTGCCCTACAAAACGACCTGGTCAGGGCAGAGCCCCGACACCCGCTAGACTGAGACTACGAGACCGTAAGGGAAATTATCACCATGAGTAAAAGCGAAAGCCGGAACAGAACAGCCCTGCTGCCCAGCATTCGCTGTTACCCAGAGGAAAAGGAAATCATTGCAACAAAAGCAAAAGCATCAGGCTTAAGTGTGGGGGCCTATATGCTTCGTAGTGGCCTTGGACGCCGTATTGAATCAAAGTGCGATACCGAAATGATAATGGAACTTCGCCGACTTGGAGGGTTGCAAAAACACCTGTTTAACGAGGGGCGGGGCAATGTCAGTGAGGTATTTAGCAAAGAGTACTCTGAGGTACTTGTGGCTATCAAAAAAGCGATTATCAGTATAGACCTGGGTATTGATGGCTTAGCTGCAGAGCGAGATAAAGCATGATCCCAATTGTTCCAGAAAAGCGGCGGGATGGCCGTTCCAGTTTCATTCAACTGGTGAGTTATTTGACTCTTCGCGATGAAGTCAAACCCGATATGCCTATCTCTCCTGATAATCCCTATATCCGACCTTCTCTCTCTAAGGCCGCTATCTTTGATCGCCTGATTGATTATCTCGACCGGAAAGCTTCTGTAGAAGACCAAACCGTGTTGGCCATGTTTGATGATGGCACTCAGCAAATTAAAAGTGGAAACGTTGTTTGCGAAACCAATTGTTTCAGCCTGGAAACCGCGTCGGCTGAAATGAACGCTGTTGCGATGCAAAACACGCGTTGTGTGGATGCTGTTTATCACTGCATCTTATCCTGGCGTGAAGAAGATACACCGACTGACGAACAAATTTTTGATAGTGCTCGATACTGTTTGAAGCAACTCGGTATGGCCGATCATCAGTACGTCGTTGCGGTGCATAGAGATACCGATAATGTGCATTGCCATATTGCCGCGAACCGCGTTAACCCTAAATCATACCGCGCCGCTAATCTCTATAATGATGTTGATACATTGCATAAAGCTTGTCGCCATCTGGAGATGAAGCATGGTTTCACCCCGGATAATGGAGCATGGAAAGTGAATGGATCACACCAAGTCGTGCGCAGTGAAAATGACTTTAAATCTATCCCCCGTAAAGCTAGGCAATTGGAGTACTACGCTGACTCAGAGAGTCTGTTTAGCTATGCGACAGGGGAGTGTCGTCAACGTATTGGTGAGATTGTGGCAGGGGATAACCCTTCATGGAATGCTATTCATACTGAGCTTATTCGTGCAGGTCTGGAGTTAAAACCCAAAGGGGAGGGCTTAGCAATTTATTCGCGCGAAGATGAAAGTCTGCCTCCTATTAAAGCAAGTAGTCTGCATCCAGACCTGACCTTGTATTGCCTTGAAGAGACGCTGGGTAAGTTTGAGCCGTCACCGGAAATTGTGATGTTAACCGATGATAATGACAACATCATTCATTCCAACTATAAACGAGAATTCATTTATGAGCCTCGTCTACATGCTCGGGATAACACTGCCCGTATCGACCGACGTCTGGCCAGAGCCGATGCGCGAGAGGATTTGAAAGCACGCTATCAGGCTTATAAGTCTGCATGGATAAAGCCTAAGTTGGAGGGGGGGACACTCAAGCAACGTTACCAACATGTGGCTAAACGTTTTGCCTGGCAGAAAGCCAGAGCGCGAATCGCCATCGGTGATCCATTGCTCCGCAAGTTGACTTATCACATCATTGAAGTTGAACGAATGAAAGCTATAGCGGCCTTGCGTATCGCGGTTAAAGCAGAGAAAAAAGTCTTCAATGCCAACCCGGAAAATCGTAGATTGAGTTATCGCGCCTGGGTAGAGCAACAGGCCCTTAATCATGACCAGGCGGCTATTGCACAGTTGCGTGGCTGGTCGTATCGACTTAAACGTGCTAACAAAACACCACCGCTTTCTGAGAATGGTATCCGGTGTGCAGCAGCTGATGATTGCAGACCATTCAACTTGGAGGGCTATGATACTCAAATTAATCGCGACGGCGTCATTCAGTATCGGCATGATGGAATCGTACAAGTACAGGATCGTGGTGAGAGGATAGAAATAGCCAATCCATTTATCTCTGATGGCCAGCATATCGCGGGTGCTATGACGATTGCAGAAGAAAAATCAGGGGAAGTGATGGTCTTTGAGGGGAGCCGTACTTTTGTCAATCAGGCATGTGGATTGGTCGGATGGTTTAATGAGGGGGGCGAGAAACCGCTACCGCTTAGTGATCCTCAGCAACGTATATTAGCGGGTTATGAGGTTGACCGACAGGCGTCATATTCGGGGATTTTACAGCCAAAATCAGGTGCGGATAAGTTGCACGAACTGGAGCAAGGTCATAAACCACAGGGTGGATATCGACCTCAGTAAACTGTCGTAAGCACGAAACAAAAAAGCCGACTCCAAAGACTGGAGCAGGCTTTTTTGTTATTAATTAACGTGTCCGCGCAGCAGCTGCATCGCTGGCTGATATGATAACCAGGCATTACTGTTGTCACCTGCAACTTCGGTAAAAATGGCTATCAAGCGTTGAAATACTTCATCGTGTTTCGTTTTATCAAATTGTACTGGCATTGAAAACAAGTTGAGCAATCGAGCGCACTCATCGCGCAGGTTCTCGGCACGAGACGTGCTCAATGCTTGCAACCTGTGCCCCTCCCGGGTGTCTAGCTGAACTATCAGCATCATGGCACATAGTCGTACCATTTCGGTGTAACCTCGCTGATAATCTAGGTTGTTATCGCTCATCGATGTGCCTCAGTATTTAGGTAAAAGCGGCTGACTTTCTTGCCATAACCGTTCAAATTCCTGTTCGTAGGCCGCGACCAACTGCGGCTGGTTCCGCACGACTAGAACGTTTTCAGCATTACGCTTGTCTGCACTGGCCGAGTAGTTATAGCTCCCTGTCTGGAGCGTATTACTGTCGGCCAGAATTATCTTATTGTGCATTATAGAGTAATTACCATTTAGGCGAATAGGAATGCCCTGATTGGCAAGGAATGTCACCGCGGTATAGCTATCGCTGTTACTTTTCTTGTCTGCTACCACCCTGACGCTAACCCCTCGTTGTTTGGCCGCCACCAAAGCTTGCGCTATTCCTTTATCGGTAAAAGAGTAAGCCTCCATGTTCAGGGTATTCTTGGTCTGGTTAATTACATCCAGTACGGCAACTCTGGCAGAATGCGAAGGGGAGAAGCCAACAGTGAACGCCGGCATCGCGAAAGCAGGCCAAGACAGTGTCAATGTGGCCAGGATTATCAACGGTGAACTTTGCGCAAAAAAGCGATGTTTCATTTTTATATTTTCTCCATTCATCCTGGCGTTACTTCATTGGCTATCTCGATAACATTAAAGTCACCGGTCCCAAAAGCCTGGCAGTTGTGCCACATAGTTAGGCACAGTGGGCAGGTAATTTTACCGTCAACTGGTGAAGGTATTAATTCGATGTCTGTTGCACGAAACTCAACGCAGCAAAGCGATTTAAAACCTATTACGTCGGTAGCTATGTGGGTCAGATACTCTTTTTTTCCCAAATGGGGGGGATAGAGATAACTGGAACGATAAGATACGGTGCGGGGATGCAATGTGCCTGCCGCCACGAATGATTGATCTTCCATTGCTGTGCTCACTTTTAGATATGTATTTGTTCCCTGTGGTAGAGCTGAGGGAATATTGGGATATTATTGAAAGGCCAACAGGTCAGTTTGATATGGTATTTTGCAGGTCAGCATCGGCTAAGGAGGTAGCCACTTCTTTTGAGACCCGGATAGTTTTCGGTGGTGTTGGTTGATGGCGCCATTTGCGTTTGTTTTGATGTAAAGCTTCTCTGGCCGCTTCAAACATCAATATGCCCCGTTGGGTTGGGTTGTAGCTGATATCAGCGCGGTTATCCAGATCAAGGGTAAGGTCTACAATACGTTTAAGAATTGGGTCCATGATGCCGATTTGATGGGTACTGTCTTCTGGGCCGTCTAAGCGTAGTAATATGTCTTCAATTTCTTGCGCGGATGGGGGGAGTTTGCGCAATAAGGTCGGATTTAGAGCAAGTAGCTCGGCTTCTGTTGGGGTTTGTACTTCAATAAATCGGTTTATTCGCATCGGTAGCGCTGATGTCATCTTGTCATCATCCGGGATATAGATAGCACTACTCGGTACCAGGGCACTTTTGAAAGAAATCATCCCTTCACCAGGATTTAACTCTTTCAGGTCGCCGAGATCCAGCCGGTCTTTTTCACGAATGTAGTTGTTTTTGGCATCTTCATAGTTGGGTGTAATGATGCCGCCCGCTTGTTCAACTGCCCCCAATTCGGCGTAATATCCTTTCCCGCCAGTAATCTTGGCCAACTCAAAAGTATCTTTCTCATCCTGCAGGGCCATAAACCATTTGGTGAGCAAGTTAGCGTTTACCGTCATGTATTCACCACGATGTTCTGCGATAAACCGCTGAATATCCTGAGCAGAAACAATCAGCATATATCCCAAGCTACGCATCTGGCTGGCCAGGTTATCCATACCAGGACCAAAATAGGCACCTAACTCATCCATCGCGATAGCAAACGGAAATTTCCCGCTGTATTTTTTAACGATTAACACATCGTTGAGCATTCCCTCGAGCTCACAACCCAAGTCTCTGGCCATGGTCATGCGAATCGCGGATATATACAGTTTACCTATATTGGACGCTTCACCTTTTGACAGTTCCAGGGCTGGAATAGTGGTACACAGAATGCGGTCGTTGTGCAGTATGTCCTCAATGTTTATGTCGCCGGCATCGGTAGAGAAAATGTGGCCGTACAAGTCGTTGAACATGGTGAGCATGCGGTTGAATTGCTGAATTAAGTAGCCGTGTTGATCATAGACACCTTGCTCCCAAGTTGAGGGCTGGCTAATGAGCTCAATGCGAAAGCCGGCTAGTGTATTGAAATAGTTTTCTAATGGGTTATAGGCTTCTTTATGCCAGCCATCGCGTTTGGCTTCCAGGTAGAGCTCAGCCAATTTTCGTAAAGGTAAATACGATTGGATAACTGTCTGAGATATGGTCCGTTTTTCTTTTTTACATTTGTAGTAAACCGCATAGACCAACGCAGCATTCATGGATTTGGCTTTGTCCTGCCAGCCAGCATCACCGCTCCCCGCAGGGGGAAGCATGGATTCCATTAATTGGATGATGAAAGTGGTGTTGGCGGTACCAAACAGATTGATCGTGTTGGACGGTTGGCGTTTTTTGTCATTGAGTAGCAGCAGTAAAAGCTTGTCCATTCCTCCCGTCATAAAGTTAAGTACGTAAAAATCATCTTCCCGACCAAACCGGCGAGCTAGCGACCACATAGCAAAAGCCAGCGAGTTTTGCCCTTTACCATCTGAATAACAGATGCCTCGGCCCCAGCAGATGGCATTCAAGAAAACGGACAGCAGCGCTTCTGTTTTACCTGACCCCGTCGTGGCCAATAACAACATATGGCGCAATGCATCATCCAATGTTAGCCAGAGCTCGCGAGCGAGGGCTTTACCTCTGGCAAAGCCCAGACACATAACACCTGCAGCTGGAAAAAATTTGCGGGTCCGTACCACATAGCGGAAAAATCCCCATAAACCATTACGGTACTTGGGCATTTCGCGCTCCGTTGTCAGGTCTATTCCGCCCACATCTGTTGGCATGCGCAGGGGCATTCGAAAAGGACGGTCGCTGAACAGCATGACATGGAGTAAAAGTCCGGGAACACTGATCAGAAGACTGGCGGGGAATATCCAGCCCATAACCAAGCCAGCAAGCAGGAAGAACTGGACGCCAAACGGGGAGAGTAGGGCGTCATTTATAAAGGTATAGCCAAGCGACCGCCGAACTCGGCGGGCTTCGATTTCAACTGATTGAGCCATTTACAAACCTCAACGACGGATGAATATTTGAAAGGATATACAGCGGGATTACAGAACAGAATTATTGAGGGCGCGGTGTATTCAGAAACGCTTCCAATGCATCGTCACTTTTTAATGAGGTCAAAGGGATGTAACGGCCATCATCCGCTATCAGTGACGGTGTTCCAGGTAGGTTATACGCATCAAATGCGCTGTCATTACGGCTAATGGCTTCGGTACCTGTTTCGCACGATGCGAGAGGGAATGTATTTTCATTTGGATTCATACCTGAATCTGCCTGGAATAGCTTTTTCCATAAGGTCTTACGTGACAGAGGCGTTTGGCAGAGGATAGGGCTCACCAGATCAATGGTCTGTTGCTTACCCACCAGTGTGACTGGGAAAACCTCGACATTATATTTTTGGGCTAATGCCTCCAGTGCTGGCTCAATGATTTGGCAGTTATGGCACAGCGGGTCTGAAAATGCATAGAGTGTACGCTGATGGCCAGATGACAAGGCGATGGTGTAAAAGCCACTTTCAGCCGCATTACGTAATACCTGCGCCGTTTTTTGGTAGCCTATTGCTGCAGTCGTAGAGGTGTTTGTCTGCGCTGGCATGGTTTTAGGTATTACCGGGACTTGTATTGGTGAAATGGGTTGTGGGGCGACAACGGGAGCTGGCTGAATCGCTGTTGGGTTACTTGTGCTAAGTTGTGTCACTGGTGTCGGATTATTTCGGGCCATATGTTCGCCGAGCGTTGTAAACACATACCAGCCATATGTGATGCACAAGACGATAGCCGTAACTAATAGCGTTAAGCACGCTATATTTCTGACCTTACAACGATGGTAGATAGCATTGTTGATAGCTTGCAAAAATAGCTCAGCTTCTTTGGTGGATGGCGCCTGATATATCATTGCGGAATTCACACCAAAGCTGTCGTGATATATCCCGTTGTCTTTTATGTAAAAACGGGAGCGCGAGCCAGGTTGAAGCAGTGTTATAAGGCAACTTGCACCAGATTGATGGGTATAAACGGACAGAGTGGAACCCTGCAAAGTGGCAGTATAGATCTGAGTCATGAGGTAGCCTTAGTGTTTGGATTTAGCGTTTTTTAGGTCGGAACGGTGCGCGAGGAGCGGATTTTGGCGGTTGAACTGCTGGCTCGTCATCTTTAGGTATAGAAGTTGTTGAATTTGGGCTTTCTGATTTAATTGGTGAGGCCCGCAATATGACTATATCGCTGTCATCCTCATCCTCACTGTCATGTTCTTTGGCGCGGGATTCTGATTGTGCTTCTCGTTCTTCCAATACCAGGCCAATGCGGCGTGAGTCGGCAAGTAAACCCTCGATAGCTATATCCATTCTTGTTGCAGGTACTTGAATGGTTACCCGGAACTTTTCAGATATTTCAGCGATCAATGTTTCCCATTTTGCTGCTGCAATAACCCCTGCCCCTTCAATAAATACCTTGGGGCGCCCGGAGGACGTCAATGCGTACCAGAGTGTTCTATCCAGGCCTTTTAGCCATCGAAAATTAGCACCAGGTAAACGTAAATCGCGGTCATGGAGTGCGGAGAGTGCTGTTCGTGTTGAGCTGTAATGACGCAGCCAGCGTACAGCAACGGGGGAATTTGCCACTTTGTAGAAAGCATCATTTGCCAGGCGTAGAACGGGATAACCTTTTTGGCCTTTATCACGACGGCTTTTGATGAGGCAAGAGCGATTCAGACCATCCAAAAGTTTTTGGGCACCTTTGCGGTCGTTGAAAAATACTTGTAATCCAAAGACTGCCACTAGTGCGCGTTCGTGAGCATTAAAGCTGGAGAAGTCTTTAAGTGGTGTGCCTAATTGTTGCTCAAATACTGTTTGGGCTCGAGTACGGTCAAGGCGTTCACCAATAACTAACTGATGTTGTATGGCAAATTCATCTGGAGACTGGGCGCTACGATGTTCCGGTGGATCGCAATTTAATAATTGCGTCTTCTTATCGCCATAGCAGAGTGCTGGAATAATACTGGGTGAGAACTGTGCCATGATGTGGGGAAGTGTATACACATCAATATGCCTGCGGGTTAGGTTCCGAGGATGATTACGAATTGCCAACATACTTCCAACCACAATGATAGACAGTGGCACCATTAAGATACCGGCAGTGCGATTCATGACAGCAATAAATTCCCCCCAGGTCATATTGTTTACTTGGTTGCCAGCCAAGGCCAACAGATTGATGCGTTCTGCTACGTAAATATGTATGCGTGGAAAATCGCAGAGAGACCAAAGCTGGTAAATAAGCCAGATGCATCCATACATGATAGGGGGTTGGTATATCCAGATAAGGAAAATGAACATCAATGCGATAGCGATAAACATCAGGCCATATTCTTGGCCCTGTTGTGGGTGTACAGCTCTTGTGGACATGGTTGCTCCGGGCATGGGAAAAGCCAGACGATCACATCGACGGGCGATAACAAGGTGGGTTCACACCAGAGAGAGTTTTATTGGGGGCAAAGAAAGAGCGCCGATAGGCGCTCAATTCAAAATGTTGGTATTAGAGGGTAGCAATAATCAGGCGAGTGCTTTTTTTTGAACAAACTCACTAAAAATATTTTTTGTTTTTACTTTAGGCTGGTATGAAGGAGTAAACAGTATGTCTAACTTATAGCTGAAACTTTTTGCTCCACTGATAGTAAAAGTGCTATCAGAGAGGTCTTTTATACTAAGTGTCAGCTTATTACCAACACACTCGTAGCCAATGATATCGCTAAAATCTATTCCGATAGCTTCATTCTTATCATAAATAGAAACCATCAAAACAGTACCATTCTTGTCATCAATCCCGATGAACTTACCTTCCAATGCTTGAATAACTTGAATATTAGTATTTGGTTGGAAGTTTGCACATGTGTAGCTTTCTACTGCTCTTCTAATCTTAGCTTCTGTAGCTTTGTAGATGAAATAAGCAGAATATGCCACTGTTGCTGTGATGATTATCAAAGCCCAAGGTACTATGGCGGTAAAGTTACCATCAATAAAAAAGTATGTGCCAGCCACAGGTAAGGTGATGGCTAAAAGTACTAAGGAAAGGAAGAATGCACCTACTACGTAGGCTCCTTTAGTTAGCTTAATAAGCTTTTTCATGCAAACTCCTTTTATTTAATACCATCGCTGTTGCTAGACGAATTGGCTTTGTTTAATTTTACACCAGGCGATCTCTGAACTCCATGAGAAAATCCAGCAAATATACTTTTTGCTGACTCAACCACGCCACCGAGAATACTTGATGCTTCACGCCCACCAATCCATGAGATTATATAGTCAGGCATAGTAACTTGTAGCGAAAAAACTCTCGTAACAGTAGTCGTGCATAACCTTGCATAAATCATTAAAAAGCCCATCAAAGAGACCAGCCCTGTTATAGATTTCGCTTGCACGTTAGCAATAGCGGAACCAAACAATAAATTCAATAATGTGCCAAGGGCTACTATGACTATGCTAGCAAAGACGAAACCAAACACCATCAATAGAGGCCTAATCATTACATCTATTAGGAATATATATCCATAAGCGGAGCGATGACCTTTTTCAGCTTCGGTTCCGATATGAGTTGCTGCCCAAAGAGTAGCTCCGGTTGGACCGACAAGGACGCTTACTAACCAGTTAGCTGCCGCTGCTATCCAATAGATTAATGGTATTAGAGGTAAGTATATAGAAAGGCTAAATCCTATGCTAAATAAAGCGAACAGGACAAAATATATAAATGGTGAGAGAGTAGAAACTAAGTTTTTGAGAGCATCACTTCCTTTGAAAGATAATATGGAAAGGACTTTTCCAGATACACCCTCCGTATAAGTATCGACTGCAACCTTAACGGCTGTAAATGTCATTAATGATATTTCAGTCGCATCAAGAGTGTAATCACCCACTGCTTTCATTTTGAGCAACGGATTCATCTGATTACTACCAACCGATGGATTCCCTATTTGGGCAGTTGCAATAAAATTTGTTAGACGTTGCATGGGGGAATTGAAAATGCCAACAAATACTGCATCAGGTGCCGAAGCATCGGTCGCTTGTTGAGTATCTTTAGTACCCTGTGTCCCAAGAGGTGGGGTGTAGCTAGAGTTCTGCAGTTGAGCTTGATACGCCGTTTTGATACTGGCATATACTTCACCCGCCCCCAGATCACCTAATCCAGACATACCTGCAATAACTGGTTTTAACTGTACAGCCTCATTGACTTTATTATTGGCAGTGGCAAACGTCTGATACCATGAACCCAGTGCTAACCAGCCATTTTTCTTCAATTGTGCATTAAGTACAGAAGCTAACTCATCAGTGTTCCCTTGGGCTTTTAAAGCCTGATTAATCCTATCTTCATAGGCACGGGCAGCCTTCTGTATATCCGTTTCTGCATCGGGTAAAGAACCACTACCATTAACTTGCTTGTTGACCAATGAGGTAACAAATAGTGATGCCGATTGGGATAAATTATTCTGCATTTCATTCATTGCACTACGTTGCGCATTAATTATGCTGTTAGTGTCGACTGGTACAGGAAATAACCAACTTGTTGTTTGATCAATGAGGCTTTCGGGTAATCTGGCAGATCCGCATAAGGCGTTCCCATTACTGACTTCAAAGCCATCGGGCAGAGAGTTAATACGCATTAATGGGGTACCACCTTGACCATATTGTTGGTACATGGTGCTGAGTTCATTGTTGATGCCATACAGACAGAGATTCATTTCATAGATAGCCCGTGCTGCGCCAACAGTTTGGGGGGCCACAGGTTGTACCACTAGAGAATAGCCATCCTCTAATAAGTCAACGATACGGTCTGTTACCAAGTTTGCGCTACCAACCCCCATGATAGAAGCAGCCCACAAGAAGGTGAGCTGGGCAATTGACCAACCGGAAACGGTAGGGACTAGAGTCAGAAAACCCGCAGCGGTACTTACTGGCCCAACCATTGAACTGCCTTGGTTAAATATCTGTCCATTCTGGCCAGCTTTGACCATATGCTTAAGCGTAACAAACAAAAACCAGACAACGGCGATGGCCATGACAATACCGTTAAAAACGAAGAACATCTGACCGATCATACTGGAATCGGTCGATAGTGGATTAGTGACAACGTCACCGAAAATCATAACCAGGATTTGACGTGATAAGTCGGAACTGCGTTTAGCTGCCTGTTCAATGGAGCTAAAACTTACCGTTGTATCGGCCCAGGCACTGGCGGTAAATAGATATAACAATGCGCCAGCCATTATTTTTCGTATGGCATTCATAGTATTGACTCGCAGATATAAAGAGGTGCCCGCCTGGGTTAACAGGTGAGGATGGAAAATCTCATGGGATGGTAGAGGGCTAAAGCTGAAGGTCGATCATCGGTGTTTTAGGGGCATTTACGTATATCAAGCAATCGTTTTTTACTCTTTACTTGCAGTGATGATGAAATTGTTGATTTGAACCAGCACACCTCGACCAAAAAGTCGTTAAACCCACCACGTTCTTCTGGCGAAGTTCGTTGCTGGTTCAGTTGCCATAATCGCCAGGTACAAATAAGTGCCTGGACAAATGGCACTGCAGCCAGTGACAGCAACACCAGTATTAGTACAAATCCTTTTACCAGTACCAGAGGTGTGTAGATGCTACTAACCGCAATTGCCAAAAGAAGTCCTATAGCCAGTAATGACGGAACTGCTGCTAGGATGAGGCATACCATTTTTCGGCGCTTAAATCGGCGTAGTAAGCCATTGACTGACAGACCACTGGCGGCTACTGCTTGCTCAAAGCTCAGGATGGGTTCTTTTAGCCTTAATTCCAATTGGTTAGAGGGCGAGAGATGTTTTAGCCGTTTGAAATTATTGAACAGCGATGGTCCTATTTTGGACGCCGCGTAGCGTGCTTCTGAAAGTGGTAAAATTATGTTAGTCGAGTAATACAAACCTTTGCTTAAACGTTTTCCCCACTGAGGCGATTTTTCTGCTTTATTAGTCATTTCTGGATACTCCCGCGTTAACTTCACGCATTTTGGCTTGCAATTGCGGACGGTAATTCTCCGTGGCGGCGAGAGACAGCTGTTGACCTTGTAGGATGTTATTTTTCTGCATTTCACGCTTGATGCCTAATAACAGCCAATTTTGTTGGGACTGAATAAGAATAGCTTCACGCAACAGGAGATCCCCTTCCATATTTGAAATGTCATTTAGGTATTCGGTATTGGCATAGCGGCGACCGGCTTCGAATTGTTCAAACTCTCGTTCGGACATAATGCCGGTGCTTTTAGCTTCTTCTGAGGCAGTACGGTTGAAATAGGCTGCAGCTGACGGGGAACGTAATGTTTCCTTTGTAATCACGTCTTTTGTAGCCTCGTTAGGCTGACTTGCGGCGATCATCGCCAGCATGGGTTCACGGGCAGCTGAGTTAATCGCTTCGTATTGGGTCATAATCCCAATATATTGCTGACCAGAAGTTGTTTTGACTTCACCTTTCCCTAACTGCTTACCTGCGGCAGCTGGCGCACTATTAATAGCGTATGCCATAGCAGCATCGGTTTGTTGCTGGTTGAAAGTGAGGTCCGGGGTTTTTCCATCTTTACCCGCGCCATCCAATAAAGAGGTTAATCGCTTATCACCCCCCGGACGTTCTGAAATAGCTTTGCATAACGCTGTCCCACCGTAAGCCGCTACATCCGTAGCATCACAGTAATCAGCATGTATAGCTGCAGTGCGAAATTGTGCTTGCTCTTGTGGTGGTGTTGGCGCGGTTATACCTTGTCTAATGGTGTTATTACTAATTCCGGCACCACTGGCCAATGCTCCTTGATGGGCCCGTGCGCCACTTTGTACTTGAGCCGCTACACCAGAACCGGATTCAGAACAGATGCTATCGGGAATGGTATAGGTTCTACGCGCCTGCTCAAGTTTTTCAGCCTGTCTCGCGAAAATATCCTGATCACGTTGAGCCTGTGCCGCTTGTTCAATTTGTGTGGCCACCTTTCCTCCATTTTGATTAATGGCCGCGCCAACTTGATGTTGAGTAGTGGCAATCTCAGTCAACGTCCCGTTGATGATCCCAAGGGCAGGAGCCACTTGTGTTTGTATCGGGATGCTCGTCATAACCTCTACCGGATAGGCTAAGGCGTATCCAGGTAGGCAAGCGGATAGAACCAAGCTGGTCAATAGACTGAATTGGCCAGAGAAATAACGATGGGTGTGCATGATTAGCGCCTTACCATAAGGGTCATGAAGACAGATAGAAACAAGATGCAAACGAATAGAAATAAGAGAAGTAAATCTGTGGGGTGGAATAAGTGTCTAAACTGCGAGTTTAAGATAGCGTTAATAATACGTTTCACCGTTCACATCTCGATGTCGATGGTTTTGAATCCTTGGTTGCAATGTGTTGGTGCTATGCGGCGTTGCCTTGAATATAGCCAGCCTTGGCAATTAACTCGTCGGCCAGTTGTCGAATGACACTGTCTTCATCGTCATTACCGGCACGTTTTTTCATCATCTGAATATGTTTCTCTGCAGATCCACCGGGGAACGTATCCGCCAACAGCCTACGTGCGGTTTTGCCGTCCAATGCGTCATATAAAAAGTTGCGCAAAGCTCGATTAGCCGGCGTTGAGTTCAAGGCCCATAATCGCAGTGGACCCGCCGTGTTTTTCAGTAACTGAGCGACGTTACCGTTGGTCGTTTGGAATACGGCAAGGAAAGTGACACCGCTGCCATCTGCCGCCGGTCCCCGCGTGGTGTTCAAAAGTTTAAGGAGTGTTGTGCGCGGCACATTGAATGTTTCCTGCAGAACAGGGAAGTCTTTGGTTCTCACGCGCATTAAATAGAGTGAGTTGGCTGACTCCAGAATAGATTTTGGATAATCATCGAGATACTGAGAGGCGAACACGGTACGAATACCGAATTTACGTTGCTCGCGGTCCTCTGTTTGCAGTGCCTCCCACAGTGTATCGATGCCTTTAATGTTGTGTAACTCGTCAATAAATATGAGTTTTACTTCTTGATCTAATTGCTCGATACGCTTGCGATGTAGTGGAATGTAACGCTCATTCAATTTGCTGTACAACTCATCCTGATACTGCGGCAGGTAGAAATCATTGGCGCCAGCAAGGTGGCGAGCGAACTGGTACATAATACCGGTACGAATCTTCCCTTCCGGGGTGTTTTTGCCCGCCACATTATTGACATCGACAATGCGAATTCGTGTATTGGGGCTGACGGTAAAACGAGTACGCCCCGCAATCAGTGGATAATCGAAGAGGGCTTGTGTCAGGCAACGAGAAACATAACTGAGCAGTAGTTCATCAGAGCCAGGCCGATTGACTTTGCCAAAAGCAACTAATAATTCTTTGCTATTGAGTGCCCCTTGTAAGTCATTTAACTCGGGTACCGCCTGTGCCTGAGCGAGCGAGGCCTCATACACATGCCCGTGATCAAAGAGTAAATCTCTCACTTCATACCAGGTAGCCATTTCCCACCACTGAGCGTCATGTTCAGCAATGCAACCACTGTTTTTCAATGCAGTATCAACAGCAGGTACAAGGGTCGCACCATACCGAATTGGTTCATCATCACTATTTTTGCGATATACCATGTCCACGGCGCGAGACAGAATTTGTCTACAGGATGCAGAGTCTGGGGCGATGCCTTTCTCTGGGTCGATACATAAACTGAGTAGCATTCCCAATATATATTCACGCTCGGTACTGATGGGGTATTTCAAGCCAAGAAGAATATCAAACGGGTTACGGCAGTGATCTGCATCGTTACGCAGGATAATACTGATGATTTTGTCTTTCTGATCAGGAGAAAGACTGTCGGAAATTAGGTCATAGAAACCTTGTGCGGTAAACCCCTTATCGGTAAAGGCCATAAAGGGAAGGTCACTGTTTCCATTAGCAATGGCATCAAGATGTAAGCTGTTAGCTAACAGCGACTTTCCTGAGCCAGGAGAACCCGCAAGTAACTCTGTATGCTTTTCCTGTAACGAGCTGGCTAACTGGATAGGATACGGTTTACCGTCCACAGTTTGATGAATAGAGTTCCCTTCGTTTCCCCATGGGCTGGCCGGACGCTGCAGGGGCATTAACTTGATACCTTCCGAAAGCGGCGGGAACATCAATGTAGAAGCACTAAAACTTGATGCCAGCGGTAGTGTGTTGATCCAGGCACGGATTGGGTCACCAAAGGTTTTGGTCACACTGGATACGCCCCACGATTGAAGTGACTTTTGCAGCAGTGTTAAGTTGCGTTTAAGTCGGCTTTTATCCGCATCCCAAGTACTGGCTGTAATGCTCATCATGCACACAGGCTCTTTCTTATTTTGTTCCAGCAGCCAAGAGACAGACTGGTAAATATCGCGTAATCCAGGGACAAAAGCGACAAAGGACAACAGGTTATGTTTGCTATTGAGCAAATCCCCCCCACCAGGCATCAGATCGAGTCTTAACCGCCAAGGTATTTGCCTCGGAACCTTCTTAAACAACTGGCTAAAGGGTTCAGGGCGTTGCGGGGCAAGCGTCATGGCTAATTGACCATGGTACAAACCGTCCACTTCGATCATGCTGCCGTGTGCTTTCACTTCGGTGTCACAATATTGAAAGTTGAGATGAGGTGCCAATGCAGCACTAATATCGTCACCGCGTAGCTTGCCATGAGGGATAACACGATCACCTGGTAACAGTGGCTGCCAGCTTTCATCTGTGCTGAGTCGTTCGATTTCATCCCTGAGAACGTGACCTGCTTCATGGGCGTCGAGCAAGCGCACCATTACACCTTCATTGCCATCTTTAAGATCAGTTGCCAGTTTGTCGATAAACGCATCATGTCGCATTTTCAAGCCTTCAAACTCGGTAAATACTGGATTCTGGCCGAAACGTGCCTCTGGCATATTTTTAAACTGTTTGTCTTGTCGTTGAACTTCTTCCTTACGTTCAGCCAGAGGCAGTGATGAGATTGCGGTATAAACTGTCAACCAAACACGTTCTCGGGCAACATAAGGCGACATTTTGACAATTTGTTCATCCACTAAATCGTCCAGTTCAAGCCCCAGCTTACGGTATGCCAGTCTTTGAGGCTCAACCAGCCGCGTTATTTCTTCTTTTCCCCGTGTAGGATCGCGCTCAAAGACAATACATAACTTTTGCCCCAAGGCTTTAAAATCGCCTGTTAAGGAGTCTCTGAGTTTCAGAACAAACCTGAGAAAGCTATCAGTATCGGGGATGTCGCCCACAGTACGAGGCTCGGCTTCACTGAATTCTCTGAAAGCGCCCAAAACCTCAAAGCAGCTGGCGTAATCATTGTTGTGTGTCACATGAATGTACGGCGCGGCCAATGAGGGGTGTCGTATTTTGTCGTCGGGAGTCAGCCCAATGACTGTGCGTAGGTCACAATACTGGGAAAAATCCCGCCCTAATGTGTAGCGAGAAAAATAAGCAAAAGCATCTTCGATTTTATCGACAATCATGTTCAGCTCCGGGAGCAATAATCACGGTATAGGAGTGACCACCAGGTTGTATTGGCATCTAGCCCTGTGGTTGCCAGTCGTCCTTTGAGGCGACCAGGATGTAGCGCCAGTGCCAGATGGCGGCAGCGGGACAGTAAGGATTCACGTTTTTCATCCGGGAGACGTTTCAAGGCTTCACCGAATGCTTGAGGATGCGTTGTTCCCCATGATTTGCGTACTGGCTTGTCGTGAGAGGTGAGCCAATTGAGTAGAGCTTTGGCATCTTGCTGATATTCTTCACTGTCAGATTCAAGTGCCTGAGCGATGGCCCGTTGTAGATGATTGATATCCTCCGGTCGCAAAATTGGCAGATAGACAATTACCCCGGCTTCCGCCGTCACGGTATCCAATTGTTGCCAGGCTAGACACAGTGGGTCAGCGACACAAAGGTTATCTCGGAGTGTATTTAGTTGGTTTTGGTCACGAAATATCACGGTATTTTTAGGTGACTCGTAGCCACAGAATTCACAGTTATGTCCCGCCATACGGGCTGTTTCATCTAATGTATTCTGTTGTTGAGGCGTGCGGGAAAGGCCCGTCACACGACGGGAAACGGAAAAGACCAGCATTAGAACTCCAAAGAATGGGGGCTTTCGGAAAGAAGCCTCATTGAGACGTTCGAGTTAAGTAAGGCCGGCCACAAGGGCCGGCTATCTACGTTAACCGACAGATACTGGGTTCAGCCCCATCTGCTTCTGGCTACGATTAGCAATCTGATCAAGCGCAATAAAACAGCCTCCCGCTGCAAATAATATCAAGATGTGCCAACCCTTGATTTGTGGGTTATTTTTCTTGGAAGCCATCATGCCGATGGCAACAGCTATTAAAATGAGGCCGAGGGTCATTGACGCTTTCACGATAGGCTCTTTTAAGGAATAAATGCCGTCCAAAGGGGCTTTAATCATATCGACAAGATCTCCATCGGCATGGGCGAGAGGGGTCAGGAACCCTGCCAGTAAACCTGCAACGATGCGAACATATTGCCGGCGGAGTGTTTCTGCCAGTAAGGCTGCTTTAACTGAGATGAAAAGTGGAAAGTCTTTCAAGATTTGACGAGCGTTCATTATGACCTCTGTATTTACCAATGAAAATTGATTGTGTTTTGTAGGGCATCGAGTACCCGTGGATTGACTGCGAGCAGGGTGCCAATAATTATTCGTTTAGCGCCGCTAGCGACGTCATCACCGGCGCTAAGACCGGTATGACCGTCTTTTGTAGAGCGTCTCAGGCGCAATAAACCCTGATACGCATAAATGACACCGATCCACTGCAGAAGCGTAAGACCGGCATTAATGGCGACCGCAGCAGGGCCGTATTTGCCTTCGGAAACATAGGCTATTGCACCAAAAGTGACGTCACCCAAAGCCATTTGTCGTGAGGTTGCATTCATCACCTGATGCAGTGCAATAACGCAGCCGCATATCAGAATGATCAGCATGATTTTTCCAGGGCCGTCTTGTACCTGTCCTCTGCGTGCACGACTGGCGATATTGCCAAAGTGCAAGACCAGCATGATTAAGCCACCTACTGCCCCCATCGCGATGATCAGCTGAATTCCAACCGCCGTAACGTTGTTGACGGCGTTGGCCAGCATTTGGACCAAGTCCATAGGTATCCTTACCGGATAACACCGGCAGTGGTGATGACCTCACGATTTTGAGTGTCAATGCGTTGCACGGTGGCATGACCAATGCGGTCACCCGGTTGCAGTGCCCAGGTACTTCCCTGATAAGTCACCCAAGCTAATCCCGGATATAAACTGTTGATACTGGCCCCCCGTAATCCGCTGTTTTTTGACGCGGTGCGGTGGGAGGCTTTCGGTGCAACAGCAGAGGCTGTGGTCATGGTGGATACAGATGCAGGACTTGGGCGTTGTGCCAAATAGGCAACCTGCTGCTCCAGGAGGCGCAAACGTTGATCCAATGCTTTTATTCCTTCACGGTTGTTTTCCCCGTATACCCGCAACTCTTCAACTATTTGCGGGCTAGGCTCTGTCAGGGTACTGGCCACAGGCTCCCTCGTTGGCGGTGCGTCGATGGTTGTGTTCTGCACTGATGTTGACGGTGGTGAGTAAGGAACGGGCACAATAGGCGGTGTGGTTATGGGCTCTTGAGCCGCAAACTGTGGCGACGCACCGGTACTCGAGGGGGCATTACGCAATACACCGAAAGCGACAATTCCGACGATGACGAGTCCCATCATCCCGGCTTGTAACGGGGCAACCTTTAAGCCGAAAGGCAAAGTGATAAGTTTGGAATGGGTTGGCTTACTGGCGATAGGTGTTTGGGTTACCTCTGGTTCATTTTCGGGCAAATCAACTGGGGGCGTCTCTAGGTCAAAATGAGATGTTGTCATTAGCGTGCTCCTGCTTGGGGTATGGCGGCCGCGTTTTTGTTGAGACGGTCGCTCTCATACACACCTTTCATAAATTGGATGGCCACAACTTGGTTTTTGAAAACACGAACCTGTTGGACGGGAAGTTTGGCAGCATCACTCGCCATCACTTGGCCAGCTTGAGAGCCAATGCCACCGACGATGGTACCTGCTACAGCTGAGCCTTTAACCGAGCCGGTCCCGCCGCTGATCGTGCCAGCGTTGGTCGATAGGATTTGCGTGTTTTGTTGTTTATACAATTCACCCAATCCACCAATACCAGTGGCAACGGCGGGCAATATAATTCGGGAGATATAACGATTGTTGACGTCACTGGCGACGGAGGATTGCAACGTATCGTCTTGTAACGCATAGGCATCGACCTGATATTCAATACCGTTGAGTGTCATGCTAGTGAGATGGATGACCACTCCGTTACCCGCCAGTTGTATACCCCGAGCGGTGAAGCTGGCTCCCGCTAAAAAGCCTGCAGGAATATGAGCCTTAACGATTGAATTGAGGTTGTCAGAGTCGATTGCAGTGTCAATTACACCCGGCCTGAGTGTATTCGGCGGCACAACCATGAGGTCTTGAACCGCATTGTTGGTTGCTGTTTGGTTACTCGATACAGTCACCGGCGCATTGCCTGGAAGTCCATTACTCCATGTGCTAAAAGCATTCTCTGATGTACTGCCTGATTGCCCATTGCCTTGTTGGCTCTGACCAAAAGAACTAGCCAATTGCATGCCACCAGGCTTCCAGCGCTCGTTGAGTAGTTTCATGTAACTATTGAGAGCGGCTTTTTCGTTCTCAGCTATACCTGAGTTGGTTGTGTCCCCTTGAGAGGAGGTTACGGTTGTAGTATTTAGGCTTACAGGTTGTAGAGCCGGTGTTGGGGCGACAGGTTTGACATCACTCATGCGTAAGGACGCCACAAAGCTGTTTCCCCCGCTGTCTGCCGTTTTTCCACCGATGTTATTAGCTTCACTTTGTAACTTCCGGTACTGCGCTGTTTCAATACTGTTATGCGCGGCATTGTTGGCCACGCTGTTCAATTTATAATTTGACGGTGTTGGCTCTGCTCTGTGTAACCATCCCCACCCGAGGTAAGCTCCTGCGCCAACAATAGTGACAACAGCAATGCCCAGTATCAGTGATTTTTTCCCGTCATTTGCAGCATCTTGTTCAATAGCCATCGGTTTACTCCAGGTTGATGTTCAGTGTGGTATTTCGGCTCTGAACGGAAAAAACCACTTCGGGGGTGACGGGCAATTTCCAAACTCGAGTTCCATCTGCTGCTGCCGAGGTTTCTACAAACGCATCCCGTATATCGCTGCGTGAGCGGATATATAAGTCATCGCCTAATTGCCAAACAGATGTCATCGGGACGTTACCACTGGTTTTGAGATGCTTAGCTTCTTTGGGAGGGACACCATCCAAAAAGGATTGCAATGTTGGATTGTCCAAACTGATTTTCTCTCGCGCAATAGGTTGGGCTTTAGCGGCTGGGCCCCGCATAGGAATACGAAGGTTCAGACTGCTATCTGTAATTTGTGCTTGTCCGGGGTTATCTGGTTCGCCACTGGATAAGGCGATCACTACAGGCACCGGTAAACCTTTCAGATATACCGTCACGCTCCCAGAGTCATAGGCCCGTCTGGCCTGAACTGACATTACCGGACTGTTTGGAATGTAATTGATGGAAAACCCGGCTTCGTTACCGTTGATTGGTGGCGCGTCAATATTCCAGGGTGCGCCTGTTTCATCAGTAAAAGATACGGTCGCAGGAAAGTTTGGAAGTGCCCGCAGCATGGGTAGTGAGGCACCAGGTGACAGGTTGACCGTCAGAGAACTAATCCGGGGAACCGCAGTGACGGGCGCTCGCCCCTCACTACGTTGCAGTTGGTCAAATGTCCCCCGTAAGCCAGTCACATCATCAGGCGATAATGGAGCCATCTGACCTTGAGCATAAGTTAGCGCGGGTGAGGGCAGAGGGGTTGCTCCGCCTTGAGGAAGTGGGGCTGTAGGCGCAGGCCCTGCTGTTGGTGCCACCTGAGCGGCAACATTTTGTGGTGTACTGGTTGTCGGTACTGCACTTAGCGTTTGTGCTGGTTGCCAGGCATTGGGGGCCGCAGCGACGTCAGTGGTGATTGCAGCGCTAACACTGTTAACCAACGTTAACAGGAGCAGACTGGCATACTGGATTTTCATGGTTATTGAGCCTCATAGGTAATGAGCTGAGATACTTCCAGACCGGTATTCTTCAATCGTGGATCGGTACGCTGAATAAGCAGTGACAACACAAAACTTTGTTCAGGCAGTGACGTTGTCTGACCGGTCAATTTGAATTTGACGGGATATTGAATTTTCCAGGCATAAACCCCGTTTTCTAACGTTCCCTTGCTAACGACTACGCCTGGAGACGTCATCACCGACATGTTCATTTTTTTGTCTTTAATGGAGGCAAGTACGTTGGATGTGGTCAGCGCAGCGTAATAGCTGCGAAAGCCTTCATCTGAGAATCGGGGAAGTAAGTTATTCATTTGTGAGCGGTAATTCACGAAGTCGAGAGTGAACGCCTCACGAATAACAAGGTTGCCAAAATCGGTAACATCCGCATCACTGTAAGCTGGCTGATCTGTTGGGGTCAGCGGGATAACACGACCATCTTGTGTTGCAAAATATTTTACTGGCGGGTTTAAAACGGTATATCCCAGAACAGCGATAATCAACAGACAAAGAAAAAGAGAAGCACTTTGCCATATGTTCACCATGAGAGATTTTCGGGTGAAACTGACATTGAGCTGGCTTTCAATGTGCTGTGCTCTTGCAGACGCATACGGGTCAGCACTCCCCCCATCAGAGGGAGCGGGTAGATTTTTTTTCATGGTGATATCCACTGGCAAGCCCCGTAGGGGAGACCGAACGGGGTTGCAAAGAAGAACAGGGGAAACCGCTAAAGGTACGGTCGGTTAGCGAGTGAAGATGTAACCGTCCCCGGAGGCGGAGCTCACTGGGGACGTAGCTGCAGGTATCTGACTATAAGTGGTAGGTGCATAGGACTGAGGTACACTGACTGAATTCGATGAGGTGCCAATTACACCGCTGGTGCGAGACGACAAATCTCCCCATGGGTCAATGTTACTCGGTACATATTCTTGGATCTTGTCTCTTGCAGCGCGACAGATTTTGTCCTTTATCCCGTTCAAGATGCCGCTGAGGTCAGGGAAAGTCGGTACCGTAATGGCTGTGCTGATATCTCCCAAGCATTGCTGCAATCCGCTTGATACCTGATTTTCACGTTGTGACCATGCTTCTGCAGCTTTGCGAGCACGTTCGTAGCCAGCCTGCGCCCCAGCTTGTGCCGCAGTAGCCGCACGGCAATCCGCTGCTTGAACCTGCAAAGATAAGGTGCTGGCCACCAGGGCGGCAAGTATAAAATAGTATCTTCGTTGCATTGCCTTTCCTTATAAGCCTGGACGCGGTGCCTGAGGTGCCGGATTGATCCGGTTTTCCACGGTGTGATTGTCCCGGCTCTGCGGGGCTTGCGACGGTGGAATATAGTCGTGCGTAAACCCAAGTTGCTTATGCAGTACCGGGGGGCACTTTGCGGGTTCAACCAGCGTCGCATAAAGTTTGTCTTTTTCCCCCTGGAGACGGAACACGAAAGCGTTATTGGCTCCTTCGGCGTGATTGATGGCATTACCGTGGCCTATGGATTTGATGCCGTCAGCCGTAACCGCATTTAAGGCTACATAACGTGTCCCTTTGTCATTGATACAAAGTTTACCGAGCACCGGATGGTACTCACCTTCGTATTGCACGACGCCTTGCACATAATCGCCTAAGCCTTTTACCAGTAATAACTTAAGTTGGTTTTCGGCTGTCATCGTTTTCATGAGTACAGTACCTGCATCTTGGGTCTGTGCAGGCAGTGGGGTGGTCGCCGGTCGAGTGGCAGGGGCTGCTGTACCTTGGCCGTTAGGCTTAAACCACACAAGATCATTGGCCTGTGCAGGCAATGGAGGCAGTGATACCCCTGCTTTTGCCGCCAATTCAACAACCTGCTGTTGTAACGCAAAAAAATGGGTCATGTCATAAGCTGTCAGTGACGCTGGCGGTGTAGTCTGCTGTTCATGGCTGACAAGCAATTGAGGGTCGACTGCCGGCTTTATTGCCCATTGATTACGGTGGGAAATGATTTCCTCCGTCTGTTCAACTCCGTTTTTATCGACCACGATCTTATTGTTCGCGTCACGTACTTTAGCCTGGACCGTGACCTCTTTACTGCCGAGCCAGGTCAGCGTCACCACATCGTTTTTACTGAGGCCACTGTCTGGCATGACCTGTGCCAACTCTTTCCCCCAAACGTAACGTTCTCCATGCGCGGTACGTAAATGTACGTAATAGCTAAGATTCTCAGACGAATCAAAATTGTACGGTGCGGGACCATGCCCCAATAAAGCGCCTGTCAGACCTGCTTCACTTTCCTTACGACTGGCATTTCGCGGTATTTCTGGGGGAAGCACTGTAGGCCGTAATTCTGGAGGTAATTCGTTCGCCAATGGTGTTGCTGTTGCTGTGGCAGGTTCTGTTGTTTGACCCTCAGTCATAATAGATGCTGTCTGTGGGCCAACGGGTGTTGCCTCCGCTCCTGGGGTTGGTTCGTCTGCCAACTGCTTACGGGCCTCATCTAACATCAGTTGCTGCTGCGGGTTTTTCATTTTGACATCGAGGTTGTATTCAGCAATTAGCATAATGGCGCGATGCTTGAACTGATCGCTCCCCGTAAGCTCAATGCGCCCCCGATATTGTTCGCGTGAAACAAGTAAGGCCGTCAATATCATGGCATCACTTTGGCTTGCTGCCGCGTTCGCCATTGTGATGCGGTCGCCGTGGTCGACAAAGGCGGGTTCACCAGAAAAGAGATATTTTACTGACCGTCCATCGAGGGCCATTTCATGGGTAATTTGTTGCATCAATGCATCTAGATCGAGTGGAGCCACTTGGCGAGTTTGGCCCGCAGGCATCTCGATACAGATAGCGTCTTCCGTTTGTGCTGCAAGGTTAGTCTCTGACTGGGCTTGTTGCTCATTAGGGGTCGATGTTGCAGGTTGAGGTGCCAGCCGGCCAGCGAAAGAAACTAACTCAATGGGTTTTTCTTTGGGCGCCGTAACGGTGGGTATCGTTGGGTTAGCAATTGGTGCAATATTTTCCTGTTTTGCTTCTTCAGTCTCATTTTTAACTGCCGCAGGTGTTTCTGGAATAACGATTTGCTCCGTAGCTAAAGGTGCTTCCTGAATAACGGTCTGCTCTGCAGTGACAGGGGGTATGGGGTCATTGATAGCATATGGCGTGAAATCTTGGACCTCTTGGTCGAAGACGCTATCAGCAATATGACCATAGTCAGAATATTCATTAACGGGTAGGTCTTGTACGGAGGGTATATCAATTTCAGGTGTGGGCTCAGTCTGTGTATTTTCCATTGTTGTGGGTTCCAGAGGTGAGGGACGATGTAACGGAGCAAAAACAGGGGCCAATTGTTCTGCGAGTGCCGACAAACCGCGTGACTGGTGAAAGTCATTGAAGTCCGTCAATCCCTTCTCGCGCTCAGCTGCAGTAAATGCCGGTAATATAACAATGCCGCCAGTAAGCTCAGCGGCTTCTGTGGCTTTTTCTTTCCCCGGATTGCCAGGGCGTTTTGGCTTAGGAAGATCATCATCAGCCAAGAACAAGGTTGGACTGTCGGGGTAACGCTCGTGCAGTGCTTTGGCCACCTTGACCAAGTTGCCAGAATCAACGGTCATCACCACCGGGTATTTTAGAGCCATAGCCCCACTGGCGGCGGTGGCATAACCCTCGGCAAAGACAATGGGCTGACCATTCTTAAGGGTGCCACCAACAATGAAGAAATTACCTTCTTTTTGCCCCCCCTTGCTTAAACGCTTACTGCCGTCGGGTGCAATGGTTTGTAGTGTTCGTATATCACCGGCGACATTCAATAATGGAATGACCAATTGATTACGATCATCAATGAGCATTCCTTTGGCTACCTTCACGCCCTTTTTCTTTAAGTAGGGGTGGTCTTGGCTGGCTTGGCTCAACCGCTCGTATAACTTGGTGACTTCGACTGATTTCTTATCTTGCTCTTGGCGTATTCTGGCATCGCGCCGTAGTTGCTCTTGTGCAGCCATTGCCTTGCGGTGTGCTAACACTATGGGGTCAGGCCTGTCTGAGTTCGATGACCAGGTATTTCTATGGCCATCACGATGATCAGCAAACCAACCATTGGCAAAGCCATCCAAATGACCAACATAAACGCCAGATTTTTTACCTTGCTTGTCATCATTCATCGATATCCGATGAGTTAGACCATCCATCTCTGGGTCGCCTTGAAGATTTCCGCCGAGTGAACGGATAAAGTCGCCAAACTCTTGGGCGGAATCGTTATTGGTTTCGGTGGCCAGCGTATTATCGATGCGCCAGCGAGTGAGTTTGTCGAGTTCAGAGCCCTCTTTGGCAAACCACATTTTGCGATCAGGGTCGAACTCCAGCGCATTCTCACCATTGTCCAGCTTACCTGCCTGCCGTTTGGCTTCTTTCAACTGTTCGAATGGAATAACGAGGTAGGTAGATTCAGTTGCTTTCATTGTGCCTCCCAACAGGTTGGTAAGGATGGCCAGAGCTGAGGATTATCATATAGGACTCCTATTCAAAGAATTTTCGATACCACCAGGGACGACCGGTAATGATGTTGCCGCGCAACCGGTGCAATAAACGCTGGAATACCACCGTGAGGGTGTAATCAAAGAAAGCCAGTAGTTTGTAAAACACCAACAATCCGACACAGAAGAGGAACATCAGCATACTTGGCCAAAATACCCACACGATAAACACCAGATAAACCAGCACTGGAATGCCAAAGATCGTGACGGCGCGACCCGCATCTAACCAGTTGCAATAATCGTTGTTCATTATGTTGTTTTCCGTTTTTCGTTAAATTCTCGCCATCCCATCACTTGTTCCGCTACATGTTCAGCAACTCGCCCGTTCACAAAAAGTTCCCAGGTTTGATCTGCAATGCGCGTCGAACTCTCACGAAGTGACGCGTTAATCAGATCAGGCCAGCGAGAATAATGTTGTTGAGATAATTTGCTGCGCCAATCATCGTCAAATAGGACGTATTCTCTAACAGCGATACGTTTACCATCAGTCGTTGGCAGGAGGCGTTGCACGATGACAAACCGCAAAGCATCAAGTAGATCAAAGGCAACTTGTTCACGGGTGTCACTGGACGCCATTCGGATACAACGAGAAAAAGCATGGCCCGGAGAGAAAGCATGCAATGTACTGAGGGCCAGATGGCCAGAGTGAGCACAGGCGATGGCGGCTTCTAACGTATCAAGATCACGTATCTCACCAACACCAATTAAAGTCGGTGCCTGACGTAACGAGAGACGAAGGCCATCAGCAAAACTCGGAACATCTCTCCCAATTTCGGATTGTTGAGGCTTGAGCACCCATTGAGGACCCCCTAGCAGATATTCGACCGGATCTTCATAGGTGGTGACCTTTCCGTCGGGATGTGTTTCTCCGTAATGCTGGTAAGTTGAGGCTAATAATGTGGATTTCCCTGAGCCGGTTGGACCACACGTTAAACCCAGACCATCCATAGGTAATAAACTGCGACGGAGATCATCTTCCAGGCCCATTGTCTCTAAGGGCGGGATAGCTGATGGAATAATACGTAACGTGATGGCCATTGCTGTATTAAGCGAACCAATAGTGGCCTGAATGAAGTTAGTGCGATAACGCACCCGTTCACCACGTTCGAGTCCGAAACGGCCAGTATTATCACCTTCCAGCTGTAAAGCCCGGTCAGCACCACAGCCCCCTTGGACCAGTGATTTAATATCAGGGGTGTATATCTCATCGACGAGGCGCACCAATTGGGAACTATCAATATTGAACTTGTTGGTTACAACCTTGCGGCCGTAGTGATCAACAATGATTGGGCTTCCACTCTGCAGATGGATATCAGAGACTTTATGGCGATAACAGTGAACAAAAAAACTTCGGAGTTTGTTTGCGTCGAGTCCGCCTGAAAAATCAAATTCATCAAGATTTGTCATATAGGGCTCCACGCACAGAACTTAAATAATAGGGATAATTGATGTAAGTGGAATGAAACCCCAGATGGCCAAAGCTTAACGCTTGGAAGAGGTCCGTATATTTTCGTGGGATATTTCTCATAAATATCACCGTATTTGATGAACTAACTGAACGCATCATTAAATATTCACGAGCAGCAGCCAGTAGCGTTTCATGAGCCAAAAAGTCACTAGGCTCACTTTTTATGTAGTTGTTTCCTAATGAGGAAAGTAACTGTACTTGACCAGGGTTATTATTCATGGGTTCACTCCGAGCATATGAAATAGGAGGAGGTTACTGTTGTGTCGTGATAGTGGGTTTCCAACGTTTCTTATCCAACTCAAAGCCGGCGCGTTGTTTCAGGTCGCGTACTTTATCACCCAACATCAGTTTGTCTTGGGAGCCAGTAACGGACTGCAGCTGTTCACTGACCACAGGTAAGGTGATCATGCCTTGCTGCACCAGAGTGGAATAACGCACCATGCCGGCATAATCCCGAGTTAATCGATTGAAGTTACTTTCTAACGTTCGGTCGGCACTTTCACGTCCTTCTTGCCAACCCTTTTCTATCGCGGCACGCCAGACTTTTTCTTCGGCGCCATTCTTCGGAGCAATTTCTGTAGGGATATCGGTATTCACTGCCAGTCCGGCCAATAAGTACTGCCGCCAAGAGGGCGGATTACTGACAAATCGCTCTTTCACCAGAATGGTGTAGGTTTTGTTAGCGGTTCGTATCTGGTTATCTGTAATGTTTGCGAGAGATTCAGCCGCGACAATAACGGGAGGTAACCACCCCTGGCGACTGATCAGCGGAGCAAAGGTATAGAGTCTATTTAAGTCATCATTCTGAATACTCAGCGCTTGTTGCAGTTCCCAGGCTCGCTGTGCTTTTCCTCCCCGAAAACCAACGGTTTGCCCCGCATCATTAAGAAGTTGCCATAATGTGTCGTTCAGACCGTGTTTATCAGTGGCCTTTGGCGATAGGTAGGCATTGATATCCGGTGGTGGAGGTGTATCGATGGTTGCCCCGATAACTGGCACGGTGACCAGTGCCAGACAGAGGGCCAAGGCTTTTCGTATCATGCTAAAGCTCCTTGTTTTAGGGGCAGCATAAAGTAGACGCGAAGCTCTCTGGACTGCTGATCTAGCTGAGCTCGCCAGTCGGTTTGAGTACGGATAATTCGAAGCAGGGTTTCAAAGGTAACGTCTTGAACATGAATAGTGACAGGAAGTGGTAATCTGACACCGGTATAAGCGAATGATAAGCCGCGTTGTCGTGCTAATTCGGCCAGGAGCTCAATAGCATCGCCATCCCATGTCACTGAAAGTCGTTGGCTGTTTGCTCGAATACTGCCGGGTACGAAATGTACTTTCTGATTTAGTACTCCGTTTAAGGCGAGATCTTGTAACGAGGGAGTGATTTGCCCTGTATTAATAGTTATAGGCTGTGGAGTAGATATCGGATGTTTCGCTTGAGGTGCCTGACAACCGGATAGCAGGAAAAGGCCAAGCGTGGCCAGATACGATAATTTCATATAAATAGTTCCTGTATATCGGAGATAGTTGCGGTGCGGATAAATTAAGAGGTCAGGTCGATGCGGACATCACTGGTATTGTGATATGAACTGCCTGCCAGCATAACCGTGACGCGACTGTTTGATTTTACATTGACTGCGATTTGTTTTTGAGTAACACCATAGTTTTGGTACCCCCAGTAATGTCCGCTACTACCACCTTTATCAACCCGGACGCTGGTTTTAACAACACCAACCAACCCGCCATCGACATACACGTTAAAGGATGCGGAACCGGTGTGAGAACCATCACCGGCGTTGAATAAACTGGATACAGTCACCAACAAGACTTTGTATGACCCATTTGACACAATATCAAGATTATTGACGGCTACACGCGACATACCACCACCCCCTATCCCCGTCAAAATACCGGCTTGGCAGTAAAGAGGCGCACCTTCGGCATCCCGAGTTAATATACCGGCCTCACAAGATTGACCAGGCACCATAATCTTATTGAGTTGCAGAAACTCATCTGTGGCCAGACGGCCTTCGGCGTGTATTGTTCCGCCTCGCAGTTGTCCTCCGGTGTAAATCCCTTTGTTATTGACGCTGCGCACCCAATCGTCGTCAGTCATGGTTAGGCCTCCGCCATGTGTGGCGTTCAGCCATCCCTTGTCGTTTTGCGTAATGATCCAGCCGCTGTTGCTCTTGATATCATTTTCTACTGTTACCGTTTGGGCATTGACAGCACTCGTGTTGTTTAATGAGTTATTGCCCATATCTATGTCGGTATGCATTTTGTTTAGATCCGGGCGACCATTGACTTTAAAGCGATACAGACGATCACCGGCTTCACTGTCACTGCCGAGTGAGTCGGAAGATAACATGACAGCAAGGCGACCCATTTGACCCGAGAGACCATAGTCGGAGAGATTAACAGTCCAACTACCATTTGCACCGATCGCCTGATTAGCTGGCCAAATATAACCACCTAGGCCACTGATGTTTTGAGCAATATACCTAAGTCCATTAGGTTGAATTTCCTTGCCCGCCGAGGTTAGGACGAACGCCATCAAGTTGCTTTTGCCGTCTTGGGTTATTGCTACTAGATATGACTGGCCATCATCGGTAGTTAGACTGAATCCAGGCGGAAGGTATTTTGCGTCTTGTAACTGTTTACCTGTGATAACAACATTTTTTGCGGTTTTGAGCTGTGTCGTCAGAGTGTCTTTATTGTCCTTGATATAGCGATTAGCTGACGCACTGACGGCAGACAGCATGGTGGCACTGATGTCCCATGCCCGCTCCTGGTTGTACTCTATAACCCGGGGGATACTGTAGGCCATTATCACCGATAGCAGAGTTATAACCATGATTGTTTCGGCAATGGTTAATCCACGGTTAACGGGGGGATGTGAGAAAGATTTCTTTTTACTCAACATAGATATTTCCCTCTGTTGCCAGAATGGGGTGAATAAGATGAGTCACTATGACGGCTGGGAGCAGCCAGGGTGCCAGTGGGTGCGGAGATTTTCGTCCAAACAAGCTGACGGTTATTAACAAGTAGAGTACCAATGCTCCAGACAACCAAGGGAGGGGGAGCCAGGCACATAGACCGGCAAGTAGATGAACATCCCCCAATCCCAAAGCTCCAGGTTGTTTGTGGGCCAAAATTCGGTATACCAGGTTCAGAAGCAGAAATGCAGCCAGACTGGTGAAGGCAGCGGTGTAAGGCGATAACGCGGCGCCAGGAAGTAAGGTGAGCAAAAGCCCAACAAACCAGAAACTGTTAGTGAAACACAGTGGTAGCCAGCGTTCTTGCGCGTCTAGCCCAATAAGGTTCAGGCTAAATATCAGCAGGGCAAATGACTGTAGCAAGTGTGCCGGTGAAAGCGTAAATACGCTATTGAGTAGCAGAACCAATAGCGTACAACTCCAGGTAATCCATTGGAGAAGGTGAATAATTTGACGCGAATAAGTAGGTCGGTCGTAGTCGAGGAGAAACAGATTACCCTGTCGTAAAACTGGACCATGGTTACGAAATGTAAATGCTAGTGCTAGGCCAGCAAATAACAGCAATACCAAAAGAGTCGAGATCATGAAACCCCCCCACCAAGACGCATGTATTCCTTATAAATATTCTTCGAATACCACATTCTGCGCGGCTCTCTGTCGGGAGAAAAACCGGCATTGTATGAACCTAAGCATGACCAGTTGCTACCACAGATTTGCAGATGCTGGGCTAATATCCAGGCTCCAATTTGAACGTTGAGACAGGGATTGGTCAGTAAATCTTGTTCGCTTTTGATAATACCCAGACGTTTAAGTCTGGGTAATTGTTGGGTGTTAATCTGCATCAAGCCATAATCACGGCTGGATATTTTGCCCGCAGTGCGGTTGATGCCGATAGCATTGGGATTCAGCGAGCTCTCCCTAACCGCAATAGCCCGCAGGAGTTGTGCGTTAATGTGATATCGAGCGCCAGCTTCATCAAAACACCAGGCATGCACCGGTGTGGTAAGGCATAGCATCACACTGCCAAATAATGCGATAAGGAAAAGTCGCATAAAACCTCCTTAGCTTTGGCTGATGAAGATCAGGGTATTGTTACCGGTTGATCCCGAGTCAGCCGTACATTGCTGCACAGCTTTTGCAGACGTTAATGGACCCGATGTTGATGTTCCGTTTACTTTTGTTGTCACCACGTTTGATCCAGAACTCAACGTGGTGGCGATAACGGTACACGCATCTTGTGGAATAGCGGCCGTTGTTAGCGAGAATCCAGATTTCTGGCCACCAGAAGAGGCTACTGGCGCAAGAGATACATCACCACCAAAGGTATTGGTCAAACCGGCTGAGCCAGAAGATGCGGTGCCAACGAGGGTTAGACCAGTAGGGGCCCCGCTAGCCATGACGATATACGTGCCGGTCATATCGGCTGAGCCGTTATAGGGATACTGCCCCGCGTTTTTTAACAATCGAGGTGTTTTAGCCATCATTTCGTTATAAGCGTTAAGCTCTTTGGATGTGTCACTGGTTGAGAATGCACCTTTAGATACGGCATAAACTGCAGACATGACGACACCCGCGATAACCATCCACATGATTATTTCTGTCAGGGTTGTCCCTTTATTAATAGTGTTGTGCGGTTTTTTCATTGTGCTAAATGGACGTAAAATTTTCATAACAGTTTCCTTTCTATAGGGTTAGTGGAGAGTTTTGACGAGCGCGTTGATTTCTACGCTCGCGAATATTTGCAGAACGATATAACTGGCGTTGAACAACAGAATTACGAAGTTAACTACAGCGCAGGTTTTGGTGATTTTGCTGAGACTTTCTTTCTGCCAGAAGGAGGCAAATGACTTAATAAGGTCCTGGGCATCATTCCCCCCGCTTAGAATCGAAAGATGTACTGCGGCATCACGTGAGGGGAAGTTAAAACCGGTTAACAGCAGGGCTTGACCAAAATTCACCCCTTTACTGAGTTTGCGCCGCGTAGCATCAAGGCGCTCAAATAACCAGGGCGAGGCGTACACACACAGAAGATGAAGTGCCTGTTCCATACGAATAGATGGATGTATTAGGGCTGCGTAATTAAGCAGGAATGTCGCACCCTCAGTCTCTTTATACACACTCCATGGAAATAGCCGGTCAAGAACACGATTACGAACCTTTCCGGTCAAATTCGGCATGGTCCATAGAATGGATATGATTGTTAGTGCAATTGCAGACAGTAGTAGGAACATGTTGGAGACAAAGAACTCGGTAATACCGACGAATAGTGCGAGTTTCCCGGTTAATGCCTCACGTGGGATGATTGCCAGAACAGTGGGTATATATTTATCGTTAAGAAAGTGCATCGCAACCAGAGTACCCATACATAAAAACACCGGATAAATCTGGCTACTGATGACCTTACTTTTTAGCTTTCCGATCGTATCGATATTTTGAATAGTACGTTTCAGCGCATTACTCAAATCACCTGTTAACCTGGCTGACATAATGATGGTGCTTTCATTATGTGGAACCCAAGTTGACAGGCCTTTGTCCAGTGTTTGCCCTGTGGTCAATGCGGAATGTATATCACTGAGGCAGTACATCAGAGAACTCCGCTCTTTTCCTTTTTGCCTGGCGGCGTATTGAAGTTTGGTAATGGCTTCTTTAAGTGAAGATTTGTTGTCGAGCAAGAAGGCCAGTTGTTCGTAAAGATGTCGCCGTTCACTCATAAAGAAAGTTTTTCGAGCGACCCAAGTATCGAGCCGAGAAAACCAAGCTGGAGGACGAATTTTAGTACTCGGCAGGCTTTTTAGGCGAGCTTTTATCCATGAAATCATGTGTGGGCTCCTAACAGTTCAGAAAGGTATTACGTTGTGGAATATGAGGAAACTAATTGGTCAGGCAGAAAGGGGAGCGGTGTCCAGGGCTAACAAGGTGTCCTCATCCAGCGGATTGATACGGTCTCCCTCGAGGGGGTCAACTTCTCCACGATTAAGATATTGTTGAAGATGCATGCCGCGCGTGGTGCCTCCCATCTTGTTAACCCAGTAGTTTCGAGCTACAAGCTTGCCTTCATGTCGATAGTGGTGCATGAACTGAGCATCAGGCCGAATAACCTCAACAATAACTCGGCGTCCTACCGTACCGAAGTGACAGTTATTGCAACCATTGTGATTACGAAAGCGGATTTTTTCTTTGTCGCAATAGGTCGCAATCAACTGTAATTCATCAGCATCAAGGCTATCTTTCACTTGTTCATAAGTCTGTTTGCATTTAGGGCACAGTAAAGGCACCAGGCGTTGTGCAATCAGGCCGACAATCAGTTGGGGATCAGTGATAAGCGCAAGCGGCACGTCCAATGTATCAACCATACGGCTGATAATGCTCGGCGCGTCATTGGCATGCAGTGTTGCCATCAGAAGGTGCCCAGTTTCGGCTCCAGAAATCGCAGTTTTAACAGAGTCTTTGTCACGCATTTCCCCTACTATCAATGCATCAGGGTCAAGACGTAAGCTGGCCGCAATAGTTCGGGTCCAGGCTTGTTTGACTGCTATAGGATCACTTTTGTCGGCGAAAATAGGGATCTGGATGCCAGGTAGTTTGCCCTCCGGGGGGTCTTCGATTGCCAGTAAGCGTTTAAGGCCATAAGTAAACACGGTATACATCTCAGCAAGAGTACGCAGTGTGGTACTTTTCCCTGAACCCGTCGGGCCCGAAAGGATGATAAAGCCATATGGACTGCGGAGCATACGCCGTATCAGTGTGATCTGTTCGGGATTGAAGCCGAGAATTTCCAGCGAGGGAATATCGTTTCTTTCATCTTTGATCAGTCGGACAACAGCATAAACACCATTCTCAGTAGGAATATGCGCATAGCGAGCCGCATATAAATTAGCTTTGTGCAAATACTTGTTTTCAATGCGGGCATCCTGGATCTCGTTCTCCATGAACTCCCTGGCGCCTGTATCCGTCATGGAGTTAACCATGCAACGTAGCAGAGTCATCCCCTCATCAGTCTTTTTATTGGCCACAACTGACAAATCGCCATAGATACGCTGATAGATGGTGGTACCGTCTGTATTGACCAAAAAATGCATATCAGACGCTCCCGCGGCTGCTGCTTGGGCAAATAGGTCAATGACTTCCGGTTGTAGGTTTTCTGCAGTTTCTACATGGACTCGGTTTTTTTGGCGGTGCTGGGCTATTTCATCAAAGCGAACTATCTCAGTGTTCAGACCGGGGATCTTGGCCAGCGCTCGTTGCAGTTCACTTTGAACCGCAGGCATTTTGCAATGGTCGGCAGATACATAGCAAACTGGGGGGGAACCCATTTCCCAGAACATATATTCGTTAGCCAGTGCATTGAATTCAAAAACTGGAGGGGAATTAGTAAGTGTCATGTTATTCACCAAAAGTCAGGGTATGACGCTGGCCCTGCGTATCTTTTACTTCGACGGTACTGGCAGAAATATCCGTCACGAGTAAATCGCGGCCGGGGATCTTACTGCCCGTGCGGACAATGATAGATAAACCCGTATCAAGCATCAGGCGAGCCGATAACGACCGTCCTTGTCCACTGATTTCAAGGATACGGGGAGGGCCAGACTTTGCTTGCTGGGGCATACTGATTGAGGGATTAGGCAATCCGGGAGGCAAATTTGTACCCGACAAAACCATCTGCCCTGATGATGTGTCGCTGTACTGGCTCTTGGCTTTTTGAAGTGAGGCCCGTGCATTGGCCAATTGGGCTTGTGCTTCGGTCAATAACGTTTGCGTATTGAGTTTTTCCAATTCGTTCAAGGTACCAGACGGTAAGGGAACGGCTGTGTGAATAGACCCCAGTTTCCTAGACGGTAGCGTGCCTCATGAACCAGGCACTTTCATAAACTGCAGGGGGTTGATCTT
>NZ_QCZL01000020.1:0-72986 GCF_003634395.1 Yersinia sp. IP36721 | reverse complement strand
GTTGATCTCACCCAACGCGCCTTCTGCGGTCTGAGACAGAGAAATACCGTCGTTCGCGTTACGCGCAGCCTGAGTCAAACCGTTAATGTTAGAAGTGAAACGGTTGGCAATCGCCTGACCCGCTGCATCATCCTTCGCGCTGTTGATACGCAGGCCGGAAGACAGACGCTCAATGGCGGTGCCCAAAGAAGACTGGGATTTGTTCAGGTTGTTCTGTGTCATCAGAGACAGGCTATTTGTATTAATTACCGCCATAGTGATATTCCTTCAATGTAGCTAATGAGTATTATTGGCGATTGGACTGAGTTATCGTCGCCATCACAAAAGGCTATCGGCACCTGCGCCGAGAACTTTAATCCGCAATTGAAATCATTCTGCCTTGATGCATAAATATGCACACGATATACCCGTCATTCAGTTCAATAGCGCAAATAGCTGTACTTAATGCCCCGCTATTCCATCCATCACTATTTGTATTTTATGTGTAAACTTTTTTTCCTCCTGGCCGATAACGCTATCACGACACTTGAATATTAAGGATTAGACATGGCAAGTATCAGCTCATTAGGTAGCGGTTCAGGAATGAATTTAAGTGAACTGTTAGACGGTTTGTCTGCAGCAGAACAAAAGCGTCTTACCCCTCTGACCCAGCAACAAACCAGCTTTAAAGGGAAACTATCTGCATTTGGCGTGCTGCAAAACGCACTGGCAAAAGTGGAAACTGCTGCGGCGGCCCTGAAAAAAGCAGACACAATAAACGGCACGTCGGTCAGCAGTAAAAATGAAGCATTTAGTGCAACAACCGACAGTGCTGCCAGCGCCGGTAGCTATAATATTGAAATTTCTCAATTGGCTAAGGCGCAATCCTTGCTATCCGGCAAGATGCCTAACACAAAAGATAATTTGGGCAATAGTAATGAAACAAGAACCATTACTATTACTCAGCCTGGCCAAGAAAAGCCGATGGAAGTTACATTGGCAAAAGATAAAACCTCCCTGAATGATATCCGCGATGCTATCAACAAGCAGGAAGGCAATGTTACCGCCAGTATAATGAAGGGTGATGACGATACCTATTACCTTTCGCTGACTTCAAAAGAAACCGGCACCAAGTCGGAAATGACCGTTAGCGTGACTGGCGATGATGATTTAGGCAAGATCCTGAACTATACGCCGGGAAGCACCAGCACCGATGGCATGAAGCAAACCGTTCCAGCAGCGGATGCCAAATTGAAAGTCAACGGCATTGATATTACTCGTCAAAGTAACGTAATTACCGATGCACCTGCTGGTGTGACGCTTACGTTGAAGAGCGTCACCAAACCTGACACCCCAGAAGTTCTGAGTGTGGTACGCGATCCCAAAGCGACCAAAGATGCGATCCAGGCTTTTGTCGATGCCTATAACTCACTGCAAACCACTTTTAGCTCACTGACCAAATATACCGCGGTTGAAGCGGGTCAAGAGCAGTCGTCCGGCAACGGTGAATTGGTCGGTGACAATACCCTGCGTAATATTCAGACCCAACTGAAAGCCCAGTTATCTTCTGCTCAAGGCGGCGATGTCAAAACCTTAGCTAGCCTGGGGATCACTCAGGATCTTAATGGGAAGCTGAAAATCGACAACGAGAAACTGGATAAAGCGCTGAAAGAAAAACCAGGCAGCGTTAACCAGTTCTTTGCCGGAGACGGTGAAACTACCGGGTTTGCTACCCAAATGGATAAACTGCTGAATGGTGCCCTCGATACCTCGAAAGGTACGCTGAAAAGTGCAACCGACGGGATCAACCGTTCATTGAAAAATCTGGATAAACAGGTTATTTCAACAACAGCCAATATCAATGCCACGATTGAACGCTACAAGATCCAGTTCGGTCAGCTAGATAAATTGGTTACCTCGTTCAAAAACACAGGCAACATGCTGTTGGCACAATTTAAATAACAAAGGATAGAAAACATGTACAACCGGTCAGGGAGCCAGGCTTACGCACAGGTAGGATTGGAAAGCGGAGTCATGAGCGCCAGCCCCCACCAGTTGATCGTGATGCTGTTCGACGGGGCGCAAAGCGCCCTGGTTCGCGCACGTATTTTGATGAATCAGGGGGAGATTGCCGCAAAGGGATTAGCTATTTCCAAAGCTATCAATATTATTGATAACGGCCTGCGTACTGGGCTTGATATGGAAAAAGGCGGCGAGCTGGCAGAAAATCTGTCAGCGTTGTATGACTATATGTCACGTCGCTTACTGCATGCCAATTTGCATAATGACGAGCAGGCTATTGTCGAAGTCGAAGCCTTGCTTGAAAATATTGCTGATGCCTGGCGGCAGATCGGCCCCAATTATCAACCCAATTAGGACCCCATTTAATGGAACGTCACCAGCACCTTCTATCCGAATATCAACATATCCTGACCCTCAGTGAACAAATGCTTGCCTTTGCAATTGAGGGAAATTGGGATGCGCTGGTTGATCTGGAAATGACTTATCTGAAAGCTGTTGAGAGTACCGCCAACGTGACCATTTCTTCTTGTTCGTCTCTTTCACTGCAAGAGATATTAAGAAAGAAATTAAAAAACATTTTAGATAATGAAACTGAAATTAAGCGCTTATTACAGCTACGCCTTAATGAATTAAGCGAACTGGTCGGACAATCAACCCGACAACAAGTGGTAAATAATACTTATGGTCAGTTCCCAGACCATGCGGTGTTATTAGGTGAAACACAATAGCGATGGTTTTATCAACATAACAACAAGATAGATATTCTCATTTTACATTCGAATGAAATCATTAACATTGCAAGTAATGTTTTTTTATTACTCCGGATGAGCGTGATTTTATCGGTGTGTTTGCCCTGTTTACATGGCTATTTGTGTGCGCCAACAAACCAGTTTTTTTTCTCGACGAAATAGCACTACGCACTAAATTTGTATTAAAATAAGTTGCTTGTCTGGTGCGCAACGCGTAAAGATATTCTCAGGTAAAGACTGTGAAATGAATATCGATGGAACGTACAATTAATCTATGTTCGGGGATTGGCAGTTCAAGGCATGTTATTCAACATACTGAACTTGCACTCACCTCGATTTATATACAACACCCACTGCTGATTATGGTTAACCACGGCCATAAGGTTATTCGCTGGGAAAACCAGGAATGTATAATCCTGCCCGGCGAGATGGCCGCTATCAGCGGTGGTCAAACTATAGATATAGTCAACGGGTTATCTGCTGATGGGGTTTTCTTCAGCCATACGCTGAGTATTGAACCTCAGTTAATCAATACATTTGCCCATAATCCCAAAGCCCATGACCTGTCCGTAATACCAGATGTCATGCCGGTGCGTAATCCTGCGCCGGAGTTTATCAATGCTTTCACCAATACTTTTAAGGTATTAGCTGATAACAATGATATTCCGAAGCCCATCATTCGCCATCGCATGGTGGAGCTATTGCTTTGGCTGACCCAGCGTGGCGTTAAGTTCTTAATAAAAGATGCAGAAACGCTGACAGAAAAAGTACGCTGTTGTCTGGCAACCGACCCTCATAAAATATGGACGGTTGCCGAGGTCGCAGAGCGAATGTCTATGAGCGAAGTGGTATTACGACGGAAACTTTCTGCCGAGAACGTTGTATTACGCAATTTAATGATCGATGTCCGCATGACTAGCGCATTAACGCTGTTACAAGCGACCGACTGGCCGATATCATTAATTGCCAACCGCGTCGGCTATGAAAGTTCATCACGCTTTGCAGAGCGATTCCGTAAACGTTTTGGCTTCGCGCCAACAGCCATACGCGGCCACCACCGACTGGCGTCAGGCTCGTTGGAAACAGAGTCGCAATACAATAGTGATTTCAAACCGTCTTATTCCTAGCCTATTCCTGTTATAGAGCAAGGCGGCGGGTAAGCTATTTTAAAATGTTTAATGTTATTCTTAGTTGAATCTAGACGCGTTAGCGTATTACCAACCCGCATTTTTTATCTTCGAAAAAATAAATAAAAGAGTTTAATATCAACAAATTAATGATGATACTTATGTCTCTTGAATACAGTTTTTGCAATAACAACTATTATAAAAGTAATCGGAGGTAATCTGCACGCAGGTACCTATGCTACGAATGACTTTGAGTCTTAAAAACCGTTACCCTCTTCATATCCAGATAGCATCCTTATTTACGCTGCTAATTCTGATCATTGGCACCGTCATTATTTTGTTTAATCACCACCAGCTCACCAAACTGACCGAAAGCAGTACTCTGGAACAATATCAAAAAACAGGGAAAGCCATTGCCACAGAACTGGATAGCATTACTCACTCTATGTCTATGTCAGTCAATATCTTAGCTAGCTTACCCATAACCGACAACACCGTCTTTGAACGACAAATGGTCTCGATTGAACGGCTCAGCGAGATTTTAAATTCAAATAAGTATGCCAGTGCTATTTATAGTGGTTATGACAACGGTGATTTCTTTCTGCTAAGGCGAGCCAGTAATACTAATCGCCCTATATTAGGTGCTCCCCCCAATACCGAATGGATAATACAGCGCAGCCAAATAGCCGGTGAATCACCAATAAAAGACTATATTTTCCTTGATGCGAAGCAACAAATAATTGCTAACCGGCGGGTAGAAAAGGATCCTTTCGATCCGCGATTACGCACCTGGTTTACCTCGGCATTGCAGAATAACGGTGTCACTATTTCGCCAGTTTATATCTATCATGCGACTAAAGAACCGGGGATAACCTTTAGTAAAAGAGCGTTAAATAGAAGCTCAGTAGTGGGAATGGATATATCTCTCGCTTCACTGAGTGAGTTCTTACAACAGCAAAATTTACCTATTGGCAGCCAGGCCGTCATTATTGACGCAAAGAATGATGCTATCGCGAGTTTAAATTCAAGAGGAGAGAGTCAAAGTATTAGCCCAGTATTAGTGTCATTGTTAGGCCTCAAAACATCATCTACGGGGGCAACCAGCCAAAGCCATATATTCACCAGTGAACAGCAAGAATGGTATGGCAGCATCATTCCGATAAATGAGAATAAATATCAGTTAATTATTGCCACACCATCGTCGTATCTTACCGCTAATGCTAACCAGATTCGTAATAACTCGACTCTCATTGCCTGCGCGCTCCTGTTATTAACCTTACCCATCATTTGGTTCTTTTCTCTGAGAATATCTCACCCCTTAATACGGCTACGTCAGGATGCCGATGCCATTAGCCATTTACATTTTGATGAACGGGAAAGTGAACCGTCAGTTATTCAGGAAATTGACGAATTACACGCATCAATGAAGAAGATGAAATTGACGCTCAATCAATTTATTTCGATGGGGAATATACTCGCCGCTGGCCACAATTTTGCGGCACAAATGGAAGGTTTATTATTGGAAACCACGCAAATTGCCAGTATGTCCGGCGGTGTTATTTTCCTGAATGATGCCAAAAACCCCGCATTCCTCCCTATCGCCTTTCAATGGAAAAACCAGTCCATTGACGTTAGCAACATGCCTAAACTGGCTATTAGCGATAGCTATTTCACTCCGTTTAATCCTGTGATGTACGGCAGAACCTCATCGGGAATAGTGAATAAAGATAATTTATGGCCTGCCCTGTATGAGGTATTGGCCGACCAGCTTCCTCTGCGTTTTATTATTGCCCCGATACGAGGACATGACGATCATTTACTCGGATTCTTATTACTCTTTGATGATGAGTCGATCAATCACGAAAGGAAGTATTCACGGATACAACTGGTTAATGCGCTAGTCGGTAGCCTGTCCATTTCTGTCGAGGCTCAGCATTTGCTGCAGGAACAAAAAAACCTGCTGGATTCCTTTATCAAGCTGATTGCAGGCGCTATTGATGCCAAAAGCGCTTATACCGGCGGCCATTGTCAACGGGTTCCGGTTATTACCGAAATGCTGGCGAAGGTTGCCGTTGAAATGAAAGAAGGCCCCTTTGCCGATTTCAGTTTAAGTAATGACGAATGGGAAGAACTGCGTACTGCGTGCTGGTTACATGACTGCGGGAAAATTACCACTCCTGAATTTATTGTTGATAAAGCCACCAAGCTGGAAACCATTTATAACCGGATTCATGAAATTCGTATGCGTTTCGAAGTATTAAAACGAGAGAAAGAAATCGATTTTTTACGCCAATGCCTAGCCCAATCTGGGCAAGAGCCAGATTGCTCGCAAATAAATCAGGAATTACGGAAACTGGATGAGGACTACTATTTCATCGCCCAGACCAATATTGGTCAGGAGGGATTATCCGATGAAGCCATTAAGCGCATTCATGATATTGCTCAACACCGCTGGACACGGACGCTCGATGATAGAACCGGCCTAGGCAATGAAGAGATGTCTAGGAAAAACCGCACACCGCAAAAACCCTTACCGGCTCAAGAGCCACTTTTGGCCGACAAAGAGGAACATATTATTTATCGGGACGATAAAATCAAACATCCGGAATATTATGATTTCAAATTGCAACCACCCACTCATCTGTATAACCATGGTGAAATGTATAACCTCAGTATTAGACGAGGGACACTGACGGAAGAAGATCGTTATAAAATCAATGAACACATCATGCAGACGATCATCATGCTGAAAAAGCTCCCCTTCCCTCGTACCATGTCAAACGTACCAACCATTGCCGGTGGACATCACGAAAGAATGGATGGGAAAGGTTATCCTAACCAACTGAATGCCCAGCAGATGAGTCTGACCATGCGTATGATGGCCATTGCTGACGTATTTGAAGCGCTGACTGCAGCAGATCGCCCTTATAAAGCAGGTAAAAAACTGTCCGAGTCATTGAATATCATGGCGAATATGGTTAACGACAATCATCTTGATCGACAATTGTTTATCTTGTTTATCGAATCGGGAATCTGGCAAGACTATGCCAAAACCTATATTCAACCAGAACAAGTCGATCTCATCGATATTACCACTCTGCTACGTAAGGTTGGCACCCCGTAATACCAAGAGATATGACCGTGAGCGCTACGGATACAGATTATGGTGATTAAAGATATCGTTGCTGATAATAGCTCCACGCCGGAATGGGCGTTACCGGCGTGGGATAAAGGCTATTGGCACTTAACGGAATATCGTCAGTGCTGTCTGAAAAATCAATTTGCCTTCACGCAACTGCCAAAGAACATTTCAGTGATCAGCTCATTATTGATAGTTTCACCACTGAGTGTTCTGACTAACAATTCACTCCCCAATAGCTGTAGAGAAAAAACCATATCGGGATTAACTCGCTTAATTTTCGGCTGATTCTGGCTTTCATTGACTAACGAAATTGTTTTCGTCTCTGGCCCTGCCACTTCTTTCGCAGCCAAAAGGGTAAAGACATTCTCGGCATCGCTATTACATAGGGTAATAATATATTTCGCCTTATCTGCACCTGCGACTTTCAAAGTCGCTACGGATGACGGATCGCCAGTCACCACGTCTGCGCCTTTCGGTAACTCCGCCGTTGTTCCGGTAGCCACCACCAGGGTAACCAGTTCGCCACGATCCCGCAGACCTTGATACACATTCAGTGCCAATGGGGTTGTACCGACAATAATAAAATGATTTTTACGTATCACGTGAGAGATCCTGCCTTTAACGATTCGCTGGATATTATGGCTAATCATCGGCCCGACAATGGCTGTAATCGATGCCGCAAATACCGTAATACCCATAATAATAATCGAAAGCGTAAACATGCGAGCATGCGTGGTCGCCGGAACAATATCGCCAAATCCTACCGTTGACATCGCCACTATCGCGAAATAGAACGCCGTCGGTAGATCCTCCACCGCAGGAGAGAATTCAGCGCCTAAATAAAGCGTGCCAATCACCGCGTACAACAATAATGAAGAAATACTGACGATAGCAAATAAGCTGCTACTGGCCAGGCTTTGATGATCGAACTGCCGCCAACAAATCAGTAAGCCAAGAATAATAGCGACGGACAAACCGGTAATATGCACATCACTATTACCGTTCATAAAATTCAGTAATGTCATTGCCAGCAGCAAAAACAGAGTGAAAACCCAAGCAGTACGCGCTTTAAGAGCTAAACCTATCGCCATCAGAATAAGGCTAAGACCAATGACAAAACGGGGAATTTCCAATAGCCCTAACATGGACAACGTTTCTTTCCATGTACCTATGCTACCCAGGGTTTGGGGAACATAACTTAAGGTACGGGAAAGTACCGGCCCTAATATCAGGTAACCGTTAATAGCGACCATGACGGCCAGACAAAAAGTGGGGGATATACGCCCTTTAATCCTGTGAAATAATCTCATCAATAGACTAACCATCAGTGATAAAGTGGCTTCAGTATAGGTTTTATCTGAGTGAAAATATAGGGTTAAGCCGCCGATGACTCTATGACGGATAAAACCCGGAATATATCTCCCGGGTTTATTTCTTTTTTAGGCTGCCTCATTACATTTTATGCTTTGGCTGGCGGGCATCCCATTTGCTCTGATAATACGCCGGGCGTTTTTTTCAATCCCGCCTGAATTTCAGTCGGTAAGTTCGACCACAAAGTTAAACCGGCGCGACGTTCAACGTCACTGACCGTGGCTTGAAAATCACAGAAATTGGCCGTGGCGGGCGTATCCTGATCCAGGATAAAAGTGGCGTAATGATTGACTGCCGGGCTGTTATTGATAAAAATGATTTTCCAGTAACCGCTTGGAATTTGGTGCGGTTTTTTCGCATTAGGCAGTTTTTCCATAGAACGTTCATACAGCGGGCCGGTGACGGTGTAAACCGCGCTAATGTCTGCCCTGTTCGCCAGTTTACGTTCCTGATCTTCCAGCCTCGCCCATGCCCCCTGATTTAACGCGGCTTTTTGCGGTGTAATATTGGACAAATAATTCAGACTCTGCCAGTCAGGGGCAGCGGCCAAACTGGCTAGTGGAGCCTGATGTCCCCGATCGATTTTCAGCACTTGATTCGCATTCTTATAATCATCAGGGCTTAGAGTATCGCTGGCAGGTAAATCCGGATCGGTTTTCCAGTTACGCGGTCGGCTGCTGGCCTGAGTAGATTTTGTAATCTTGTAGGCAACCCAGTTAGCAAACTTAGTACTTGGATTATTGTTCAACGTATAACTATCTCGAACCAGGGTTTCATCACTCTGGCTTCCCGTTGGACACCCTACCGCACAGTTATCTATTCCTGCCATGCCGCGATCTACGCCCAGCAAAGCCTGCGGTACTGGGGGTAATGGCGTCGTGGTACAGGCTGCGACCAACAATACCGGAGCAAAAGCAAAGATTTTACTGCTTAATTTCATACTCATGGATTCATCCTTTTTATTCCAAGATTTGTATGTAAACACAGCATTGATTAATACAACAATTGTGTTGATAACAAATAGTGAGTTTTAACTGTGGCATGACAATATCCCTAGACTCCACCCATTATCACTAAAATGAATGTAATTAAAGGATGTACAAAAAATCAATTAAATCATGTCGAATATAGCATTCGACTATAGCTGTTCCTTTCATGTTAATTGGCCATTCTTATTTAACATTAATTGAAATAAACAAACATATAAACAATAGACGCCAACACATATAATAGCGACGCTTTATAATATAAGGCTTTCCTGCTGACTGATTGAGTCCTTACTGCGGAAACTCCGTTGATTAATTGACGGCTTAATTAATAAATTCAGTTAAACGAAAGATTAATCGAAATTTAAATTAAGGATATTTAATATCATACGCCACATATCATTACTGGCTATTCCGATATTAAGCGCCTGCTGCCTAGGCTTCTTTTAATATGATTCTCTGCCCGTTGTTCAGGCGACGATTTTCACTACCTAAGCCACTAAACAATCGGGGATAAACACCGGCGGGACACCGTATATCATGATGATAATCAGTAAGATAAGAGGGGGTTGCCTTCATGATACTTAACGGAAAGATGGCCATAGCTCACCGTTCTTCGTCGCCTTAAACCGTTATAATCAGGCAGTAGAACAGGGTTATATGAATTGTCCGGAAGCTGACAGCAGGATTACGTCGAATAGCCCCCCTGAATGACTCCACATTATCCTATGACAATGTGGAGTCATTCAGGGAAAAGCATTTCAGTGGCGCTAGGAAATCAGCGTTTTGCTAAGCGTCATAACATAAATAGAAAAATAATGATCAACTCGGGCAGCCCTATCGTTCGGAGCTACCAGTAGCATTGATGACAAGTGGGGAGCCAATAATAATAGAAAATTATAATCCCGTAGTATGTTTAATTACGTACCATACCAGATAACCAACGCCACCTATGGCCGCAAACATAGCAATTCTTTGATTCTTACTCATACATTCATCCTTGTTAGTTAATTATCTTAGTCCATTATATCCATGAAAATAACTTTTCTGCTCTCAACCTTATTTTATGGGCAAGTATCATCTGAATAGCTGCGTTGCCATCAAACGCCCATATTCATCACTTCCTGATAGGCCGAAACCAGCTTATTACGTACCTGAATTCCCATTTGCATGGAGATTGAGGATTTTTGCATATCGACCATCACATCGTTTAAACCAATGCCCGGTTTGCCTAGTTCGAAATTCTGCGCCTGAGTACGAGCCGTTTGCTGCACTTCACTGATTTTACCCAGTGCGGCCTTCAGTTCGCTGGCAAACCCCGGCTCAGCCGGCAGCACTTTGGCCGTTCCTGCCGCCTGTAATGCGCTGACCTGCATTTGTTGCAAAACACCTTCAATACCTTGAATGGACATAAAACCTCAGTAAAAAGCGCGTGCTCAGGACGGATATTCTTTAAGCCCGGCACAGATTGGTATTTTCAGGCTGACACCCTAACACATCATTTTTTAGCTAAACCGGCTAATTAGATACAAAAACATCGCCTTATTGACTCATCAAATTCCCTTAATCCGACAAATAATGGCATGCCCATAAAAGGGGAGACCGGCGATTGCTGCTTTGTCGCTTACGTACCAGGGAGTCTGTTTTGTTTCGATACACTACTTACACAAATACTAACGTCAACGTTGTCCAGCCTGGCAAGGAATGCGTATGAATGCCTCGATAACTGGCGTAGAGAACCGTGAGAATGGCTTTAGCGGGCTGTTGAATCGCCTGCGCGCCAATCCAAAAATTCCGTTACTTATCGCCGCTGCTGCCGCAGTGTCGATCGTTGTCGCCTTAATGTTATGGGCGAAAAGCCCGGATTATCGCGTCCTTTACAGCAATTTGAGCGATCGCGATGGCGGCGCTATTGTCACTCAACTGACTCAGCTCAATATTCCTTATCGCTTTGCCGAAAACGGCGGTGCGCTGCTGATTCCGGCAGACAAGGTGCATGAAACCCGTCTGCGCCTGGCGCAGCAAGGGCTGCCGAAAGGCGGTGCCGTTGGCTTTGAACTGCTGGATCAGGAAAAATTCGGCATCAGCCAGTTCAGTGAACAAATCAACTACCAACGGGCGTTGGAGGGAGAATTATCCCGCACCATCGAAACCCTCGGCCCGGTCATGAACGTACGCGTTCATTTGGCATTGCCGAAGCCTTCGCTGTTTGTTCGTGAACAAAAATCCCCCTCGGCTTCCGTCACACTGGCTTTACAGCCTGGGCGCGCATTGGATGATGGCCAGATTAACGCCATTGTTTATATGGTTTCCAGCAGCGTGGCCGGTCTACCTCCGGGTAACGTCACCGTCGTTGACCAAACGGGCCGCCTGTTGACGCAATCAGATAGCGCCGGTCGCGATTTGAATGCCGCTCAGTTGAAATTTACCAATGAGGTGGAAGCCCGCTTCCAACGCCGCATTGAGTCTATTTTGGCTCCGATGGTCGGTAACGGAAATGTCCACGCTCAGGTCACCGCGCAGGTTGATTTTGCGACCCGCGAGCAGACGGACGAAGAATACAAACCAAACCAACGCCCTGAACAGGGCGCGGTACGGTCACAGCAGCTAAGCCAAAGCGAACAGGTTGGCGGCACGCCAATCGGCGGCGTTCCGGGCGCTTTATCCAATCAGCCTTCGGCCACGCCGGTTGCTCCGATTGAAACTCCGCCAGTTGGCGCAGCGCCGGGGGCTACCGGTGCAGCAGCGAATACCGCCGCAGCCACTGCGGCTAACCGCAACAACACCGCCGGCACTGGCAACCGCAATAGCGTTCCGGGCAGCAGTCGTCGGGATGAAACCACTAACTATGAAGTTGACCGGACTATTCGTCACACCCAGCAACAGGCTGGCATGGTGCAACGCCTGTCCGTCGCCGTGGTGGTTAACTATCTGGATATCGACAAGAAAACCGGCAAGCCGATCGCGCTGAGCAAAGATCAGTTGGCGCAAATTGAGGCGCTAACCCGTGAAGCCATGGGCTTCTCTACCGCGCGTGGCGATACGCTAAACGTGGTCAATACGCCGTTTACCGCAACCGAAGAAACCAGCAGCGCCCTGCCGTTCTGGAAACAACAATCCTTCTTCGAGCAGTTGATGAGTGCCGGTCGTTATCTGTTGATTCTGCTGGTTGCCTGGATTCTGTGGCGCAAACTGGTACGTCCGTTTATCGCTAAGAAACAGGAAGTGAATCCGGCGATTACTGCGGCTAATAACGCAGCGCAGACGGCACAAACCGCTGAAACAGTGAAACAGAGCAAAGAAGAGCTGGCCCTGCGTAAGAAATCACAACAGCGTGTAAGCGCTGAAGTTCAGGCCCAGCGTATCCGCGAACTTGCAGATAAAGATCCACGCGTTGTCGCGCTGGTAATTCGTCAATGGATGAGTACAGACCAATGAGCCTGACCGGAACTGAAAAGAGCGCCATCATGCTGATGACGTTGGGCGAAGACCACGCCGCAGAAGTTTTCAAACACCTCTCGTCGCGGGAGGTGCAGCAACTGAGTACCACCATGGCGAGTATGCGTCAGGTTTCTCATCAGCAATTAATTGACGTGTTAGTCGAGTTTGAAGACGACGCCGAGCAATATGCAGCGCTGAGCGTCAACGCCAGCGAATACCTGCGCGGCGTGCTGGTGAAAGCCTTGGGGGAAGAACGTGCCTCCAGCCTGCTGGAAGATATTCTGGAGTCTCGCGAAACCACCAGCGGCATGGAAACCCTCAACTTTATGGAACCGCAGATGGCTGCGGATCTGATTCGGGACGAGCACCCGCAGATCATCGCCACCATTTTGGTTCACCTGAAACGCGGTCAGGCTGCCGATATTCTGGCGCTGTTCGACGAACGTCTGCGCAACGATGTCATGCTGCGTATCGCCACCTTCGGTGGGGTTCAACCGGCGGCGCTGGCGGAATTGACTGAAGTGCTGAACAACCTGTTGGACGGCCAGAATCTCAAACGCAGCAAAATGGGCGGTATCCGCACCGCTGCCGAGATTATCAACCTGATGAAAACCCAGCAGGAAGAAGCGGTTATGGACGCCATGCGCGAATACGATGGCGAACTGGCACAAAAGATTATCGACGAGATGTTCCTGTTCGAAAATCTGGTTGGCGTCGACGACCGCAGCATTCAGCGTTTGCTGCAAGAGATCGACTCCGAGTCCCTATTGGTGGCATTGAAAGGGTCGGATCAGGCTCTGCGCGAACGTTTCCTCAGCAACATGTCTCTGCGTGCTGCCGAGATTCTGCGCGACGATCTGGCCACGCGTGGGCCAGTGCGTATGTCACTGGTGGAAAGCGAACAGAAAGCGATCCTGCTTATCGTCCGTCGTTTGGCGGAAAGCGGCGAGATCGTAATTGGCGGCGGCGAGGACATCTATGTCTGATCAGCTTAATGCCCTGCCCTGGCAGCCTTGGGCTCCCAAGGATTTCGCCAGTCAGTTTGATGACGCTCCGGCTACCCAGCCGGAAGTCGCGATGACCGAGTTTACCGACGAAGCAGGCGAACCACAGGAACCCGACCAACAGCAGGTGCTGCAAAGTTTGCAACAGCAGGCGGAGCAACAGGGTCGGCAGCAAGGTTTCGCCAAAGGTTTGCAGGAAGGTCTGGATCAGGGCTATCAAACCGGGCTGCTGGAAGGGCGTGAACAAGGTTTGCTGGAAGCGCAGAAACTGCAAGAGCCGATGACCGCTCACTGGCAGGCGCTGGTCGCTGATTTCCAAAATACGCTCGATTCCCTCGACAGCGTCATCGCCTCTCGTTTGATGCAATTGGCGCTGACGGCGGCGAAACAGATTTTGGGGCAACCGGCTATTTGTGACGGCACCGCACTGCTGGGTCAAATCCAACAGCTGATTCAGCAAGAGCCAATGTTTAACGGCAAACCGCAGTTGCGCGTAAATCCGGACGATTTGGCGATGGTGGAGCAGCGCTTAGGCGCCACCCTGAGCCTGCACGGTTGGCGTTTGCTGGCCGACAGCCAGATTCACGCCGGTGGTTGTAAAGTCAGCGCGGAAGAAGGCGATCTGGATGCCAGCGTCGCAACCCGTTGGCATGAGCTGTGCCGCCTGGCCGCACCGGGAGATTTGTAATGACCGCCCGTCTTGGCCGCTGGCTGACTACACTGGATAAACTGGAACAGCGAATCGTTCAGTCGCCTTCGGTTCGGCGCTATGGTCGTCTGACCCGCGCCACCGGTCTGGTTTTGGAAGCCACTGGCTTGCAATTGCCCCTTGGCGCAACCTGCCTGATTGAACGACACGACGGCGGCGAAGTGCAGGAAGTAGAAAGCGAAGTGGTTGGTTTTAACGGCCAGCGCCTGTTTTTGATGCCGTTGGAAGAAGTGGAAGGCATTGTGCCCGGCGCGCGCGTCTATGCACGCATTACCGCCAATGGCGCTTCCGCCAGTAAACAACTGCCTCTCGGCCCTGAATTGCTCGGACGCGTACTGGATGGCAGCGCCAAGCCGCTGGACGGTTTACCCGCGCCAGAAACCGGCTATCGCGCACCATTGATTACGCCGCCGGTTAACCCGTTGCAGCGTACCGCTATCGAACAGGTTCTGGACGTGGGCGTGCGCACTATCAACGCCCTGCTCACCGTTGGTCGCGGTCAGCGTATGGGTCTGTTTGCCGGTTCCGGCGTCGGTAAAAGCGTGTTGCTTGGCATGATGGCACGCTATACCCAGGCGGACGTCATTGTGGTCGGGCTAATCGGTGAACGTGGTCGTGAAGTAAAAGACTTTATTGAAAATATTCTTGGGGCAGAAGGTCGCGCACGTTCGGTAGTCATTGCCGCACCGGCCGACGTTTCCCCTTTATTACGTATGCAGGGTGCCGCTTACGCGACTCGTATCGCCGAAGACTTCCGCGATCGCGGTCAGCATGTGCTGCTGATTATGGACTCCCTGACGCGTTATGCCATGGCACAGCGTGAAATCGCGCTGGCCATTGGCGAGCCGCCTGCCACCAAAGGCTACCCGCCTTCTGTCTTCGCCAAGCTACCGGCGTTGGTCGAAAGAGCCGGTAACGGCGTCAGCGGCGGCGGTTCTATCACCGCTTTCTATACCGTATTGACCGAGGGCGACGATCAGCAAGATCCGATTGCCGACTCCGCCCGCGCCATTTTGGATGGCCACGTGGTGCTGTCCCGCCGTTTGGCCGAATCCGGCCATTATCCGGCTATTGATATCGAAGCCTCCATCAGCCGAGCCATGACGGCGCTGATTGATGAGGATCACTACAGCAAAGTTCGTCAGTTCAAACAGTTACTGGCGAGCTACCAACGCAACCGCGATTTGGTCAGCGTCGGTGCCTACGCGGCAGGGAGCGATCCGCTGCTCGACCGCGCAATCTTGCTTTACCCCCAGATGGAAACCTTCTTGCAGCAAGGAATGTTTGAGCGAAGTAGCTATGAGGATGCCTGTCAGCATCTGAAGGCGCTGTTTCCCGGCTGATTGGCCGTCAGCTCACTGACGCCAATCTTCATTCCGTAATAGATGAGGAATACGATGAAAAGTCAATCACCTCTCGTTACCCTGCGCGACTTGGCGCAGAAGGCCGTCGAAAAGGCCAGTACACAGTTGGGACAGGTGCGTCAATCGTACCTGCAAGCCGAGCAGCAATTGAATATGTTGCTCAACTATCAGGATGAATATCGGGTCAAGCTGAACGATACCTTATCCGACGGGATGGCCTCCTCAACCTGGCAGAATTATCAGCAGTTTATTCAGACGTTGGAATTGGCAATCGATCAGCACCGGCAGCAGCTATTGCAATGGAATCAGCGCGTCGATTTAGCCGTCAAGCACTGGCAAGAGAAACAGCAACGCCTCAACGCGTTCGAAACCTTGCAGGAACGGGCGGAAACCACCCAGCGTCACCATGAAAACCGTATGGATCAAAAATTGATGGATGAGTTTGCCCAGCGCAGCTCACAAAGGAGCCTGAATTCATGAATCTGTCTGTACTGCCCGGTGTTGCGACACCAACCGAAACTGAGGGTGCAGCGTCTTCTTCTATCGCTGCGTTATTCAGCGATGCGGGTTTACCGGCGGATTTTGCCGAGCTGCTAGGCGGCCAATTGAGCCAATTGGCTCAGAAGCTGGATGCCGCCGATGCCAAAGCGCTGAAATCTTCTTTAGCCGCCGTCACCGGTAACATTGCCGATGTCGAAGGGGATAAAACCAGCCAAGGCAGTAGCAAGCTTAACCAGTTGCTGGCCGCATTGGGTGATATCACCGCGACCCTGCCGGCAGGATTAACGGCCGCAGGTCAGACAGGCGAGTCTCATGGCAAGAAAACAACGCCAGAAGACGATCAAAAACTGGAAATTCAGCGCGATAAACCCGACCTGAACCCATTACATACTTTGCTGGCGATGTTGCCCCATCAGGTAGCGACTACACTGGCAAGCGGTAACAGCCTGAAATCAGGGCTGACCGCACAGGATAATCTGAATGCTGGCTCCAAAAGTAGCCCCGCAGGTAAAGGCGAAGCGCTGGGCAGTCTGCTGGGCTTAACCGGTCAGGATAAAGAGCTGGGCGCGCTGTTGAGTACCACTTTGAGTAACGGTAAAAAAGAGGGTGGTAACCCCGCGAATAACCTATTGGCCGAGGTAAAAACCAAAACCGAAAAGGTAGAACTGCGTCAGAACCGCCCTACCGGTCAGACACAGGACAACAGCGCCATAGCCGCCAATAAAACCGCTGCGCTGAGTGCGTTAATCGCCCCGACAGAAGCAGTCAATAGCGGCGAGAAAGCCTTGTTAACCAGCGCTATCACCCCTTCATTACCGCCGGTCTCCAGCCCAATCATGGCTGCGCCTACCGGCGGCCTTGCTTCCGCCCCGGTTGCCGGCCATTTGAGCGCTCAGTTGGGCAGTCAGGAATGGCAGCAGGCGTTAGGCCAGCAGGTATTAATGTTTAGCCGCAACGGCCAGCAAAATGCCGAACTGCGTTTGCATCCGCAGGAATTGGGCGCGCTGCAAATCAGTCTGAAGATCGAAGATAATCAGGCGCAGCTGCACTTCGCCTCAGCTCACGGTCAGGTTCGCGCCGCGCTAGAAGCCGCTCTGCCGGGGCTGCGTCATGCTTTAGCTGAAAGTGGGATTCAATTGGGCCAGAGCAGTGTCAGTAGCGAAGGATCGTCTCAGTGGCAGCAGGCTCAGCAACAGCAGCATCAACAAAATCAGCAAAACTATGCGGCTAATGGCCAGCCTGCTTACGGCGAAAACGCTGAATCGGCTGATTCTCTGACACCGTTGGTGACGCCAGCCGCACTGCAATCTTTAGCATCCGGCAACGGCGGTGTTGATATTTTCGCCTAAAATTGAACAAACGGGCGAGGTAGGCCGTTTTTTCCCACCTATTCTGCCTATTGCCGGCGGTGATACGCGGGATAATCATCACCATTATTCGTTTAACGCGGGTAGGTTGTCAGAAGTTGCCAAGGTGGCGACATCCGTCAACGAGTCATACCCGCGTTATTATGCAGATACACGAAACAGGAATTTGTCTTCCCCATGTCTGATAACACCATCCCGGCCAAGCGTAAAAGTTCAATCTGGGTGATTCTGCTAGTACTGATTGCCGTGGCTTCTGCTGCGGGCGGCGGCTATAGCTGGTGGGTACTGCACAACAGCAAGCCTGCGAACGTTAAACCTGTCCCTGTGGCTCCGGTCTTTATGCCGCTTGATACCTTTACCGTTAATCTGATCACGCCGGACAACAACCTGGATCGCGTGCTGTACATCGGTTTGACTCTGCGCCTGCCAGACGAGAATACCCGTCGCGCGCTGAACGACTATTTACCGGAAGTTCGCAGCCGTCTGCTGTTGTTGCTGTCTCGCCAGACTGCCGAAAGCCTGGCGAACGAAGAAGGCAAACAGCGGTTAATGGCGCAAATCAAAACCGTCCTCAGCCCGCCAATGGTTAAAGGTCAACCTAATCAGGTAATCAGCGACGTGCTGTTTACCGCATTCATACTGCGATAATCATTATGGGCGACAGCATACTTTCACAAGCAGAGATTGACGCACTGTTAAACGGCGACAGCGGAAACGATGAGCCGGTTGCCATAGTCGGCAGTGACAGTGACGTTAAGCCTTACGATCCGACAACCCAGCGCCGCGTGGTGCGTGAGCGTCTGCACGCGCTGGAGATCATTAACGAGCGTTTTGCCCGTCAGTTCCGCATGGGGTTGTTCAACCTGCTCCGTCGTAGCCCGGACATCACGGTAGGCCCGATTAAAATCCAGCCTTACCATGAATTTGCCCGTAACCTGCCGGTGCCAACCAACCTGAACCTAGTACATCTCAAACCGCTGCGCGGCACTGCCCTATTTGTGTTTGAGCCAAGTTTGGTGTTTATCGCCGTCGATAACCTGTTCGGCGGGGATGGCCGTTTCCCGACTAAAGTGGAAGGCCGCGAATTTACCCATACTGAACAACGGGTGATTACCCGCATGCTGCGTTTGGCGCTGGACGCCTACCGCGACGCCTGGGCCGCCATTTACAAGATCGACGTGGAATATGTCCGTTCCGAGATTCAGGTGAAATTTACCAACATCACTACCTCGCCGAACGACATCGTGGTCACCACGCCATTCCACGTGGAAATCGGCGCGCTAAGCGGCGAATTCAATATCTGTATTCCTTTCGCCATGATCGAACCGCTGCGCGAGCTATTGACCAATCCGCCGCTGGAAAACTCACGTCAGGAAGACACCCACTGGCGCGAAACGTTGGTAAAACAGGTTCAACACTCCGAGCTGGAGCTGGTGGCCAATTTTGCCGAGATCTCGCTGCGTTTGTCTCAGATTTTAAAACTGAAACCGGGCGATGTATTGCCGATAGATAAGCCAGACCGGCTGATCGCCCACGTTGATGGCGTACCGGTGCTAACCAGCCAGTACGGTACTCTGAACGGGCAATACGCCCTTCGTGTTGAACATCTGATTAACCCTATTTTGAATGCTCTAAATGAGGAACAGCCCAATGAGTGACCCTAAGCTGCCGTCTGGCGATGGAAAGGAATCCGTGGATGATCTGTGGGCTGATGCGTTTAACGAGCAGCAAGCGACAGAAAAACCAACGGCAACAACTGAAGGCGTATTCAAATCGCTGGAGGCACCGGACGCACTTGGCAATTTGCAGGAAATCGATCTGATTCTTGATATTCCGGTAAAACTGTCCGTAGAGCTGGGCCGCACCAAAATGACCATCAAAGAATTGCTGCGCCTATCGCAAGGTTCAGTGGTTTCTCTGGATGGTCTGGCTGGTGAGCCGCTGGATATCCTGATTAACGGTTACCTGATAGCGCAAGGTGAAGTGGTAGTGGTTGCGGATAAATACGGCGTACGTATTACCGACATCATTACGCCATCTGAGCGTATGCGCCGTTTAAGCCGCTAATGAGTGAAGCACAAACGCCGGTCACCGGTTTCGCCAATTCTCACCCTGGAGTGAGTAGCCAAACAGCCGTTCCCGCGGCACCTGCCCTTCCGGCTGGTGCGGTATTAACGCAGGTTGGCAGCGTTCTCGGCGGCGTTATTTTACTGATTCTGTGCGGTGCCTGGCTGGTAAAACGGCTGGGCTTTGCTCCGCAGGCGCGCAATAACAAATTGCTGAATGTGCGCGCTAGCTGTCAGGTTGGCCAGCGCGAGCGCGTAGTCATTGTGGAAGTAGATAACACCTGGTTAGTGCTGGGCGTCACTTCACAGCAGGTCACTCAGTTGCACACGATGGAACGCCCTCCGGTAGACCCTACCGTCGAGCCAGATACCACTAAACCGGCTGATTTTCGTCAGCTACTGCAAAAAATCCTGAAACACCCGGAAAAATCGGCATGACGTCTCAGCGCCCTGAATTCAAGGCCACTTTTGCCTTAACGGTGCGGATGCGCCGTCTGCTTACCCCCCTATTCACTTTCACCGCCCTGTTGTTCTCACCGGCGGTGTTTGCGCAATTACCCGGTATTATCAGCCAGCCTCTCGCCAACGGCGGGCAAAGCTGGTCACTACCGGTACAAACCTTAGTCCTGATCACTTCGCTGAGCTTCTTACCGGCGGCGTTGCTGATGATGACCAGTTTTACCCGAATCATTATCGTGCTGGGTTTGTTACGTAACGCCCTCGGCACGCCATCGGCACCGCCGAATCAGGTTTTGTTAGGTCTGGCGCTGTTTTTGACCTTCTTTATCATGTCACCGGTGTTCGACAAAGTTTATCAGGATGCTTATCTGCCGTTTAGCCAGGATAAGATCACCATGGATATCGCCATAGATAAAGGCTCGCAGCCGCTGCGGGAATTTATGCTGCGACAAACCCGGGAAACCGATTTGGCGCTGTACGCCCGTTTAGCCAATCTGCCTGCGTTTGAAGGCCCAGAAGCGGTGCCAATGCGTATTTTGCTTCCGGCCTACGTCACCAGCGAGCTGAAAACCGCCTTCCAGATCGGTTTTACCGTATTTATTCCGTTCCTGATTATCGATTTGGTGGTCGCTAGCGTATTAATGGCCCTCGGTATGATGATGGTGCCGCCGGCGACGATCTCGCTCCCCTTTAAGCTGATGTTGTTTGTTCTGGTGGACGGCTGGCAATTGCTGCTAGGTTCACTGGCGCAAAGTTTCTACAGTTAGCCTGAAATTATCTCATCCAGCTCATTTTATACAAAGGTAGGCTATGACTCCTGAATCGGTAATGGCGCTTGGCACTGAAGCGATGAAAATCGCCCTGGCACTGGCCGCGCCGCTATTGCTGGCGGCGTTGGTCAGCGGTCTGTTGGTCAGCCTGCTACAGGCCGCCACGCAGATTAACGAAATGACCCTGTCTTTCATTCCTAAAATTCTGGCAGTCTTCGCCACTTTGGTTATCGCCGGGCCATGGATGCTGAATTTGATTCTGGATTACATGCGTAATCTTTTCACCAGCTTGCCTACGCTGATCGGCTAAACATGCTTTCTTTTGATACCAGCCAGCTTAGCCATTTAGTCAGCCAATATTTTTGGCCGCTGGTTCGTGTATTGGCGCTGATCAGCACCGCGCCGGTTCTGAATGAAAAATCGATCAACCGTAAGGTCAAAGTCGGCCTTGGGGTAATGATTACCTTTCTGATTGCACCGTCCCTGCCGGTCATTGATATTCCCATTTTTTCCGTCGGCGCTATTTGGGTCGCCATTCAGCAAGTGATCATCGGCGTCGCTATTGGCCTGACCATGCAGTTCGCCTTTGCAGCCATTCGTTTAGCGGGGGAAATCATCGGGTTACAAATGGGGCTGTCTTTCGCTACCTTCTTCGATCCCTCCGGTGGCCCCAATATGCCCGTGCTGGCGCGATTGCTGAATCTAATCGCAATGCTGCTCTTTTTGTCCCTCAACGGCCATTTATGGCTGATTTCTATGTTGTCCGACAGCTTCCACACGCTGCCCATTCAGTTTGCGCCCCTAAACGGCGGCGGGTTCCGCGCCTTAACCGAGATCGGTTCTCTGATCTTTATCAGTGGACTTATGCTCGCGTTACCCATGATCACTATTCTGCTCACGCTAAACATGGCACTGGGGATGTTAAACCGCATGACGCCGCAGCTTTCGGTATTCGTGATCGGTTTCCCCCTCACTTTAACCATAGGTATGCTGGTTCTGGGCTTGTTAATGCCGAGTCTTGCTCCCTACTGCGAGCATCTGTTCGGTGAGTTCTTCGATCGTCTGGCCGGTGTTGTTGGCGGGATGGCCTGAAGCTAGCGCCCTCTTTCTCTGAGCCCCATCATTTCACGTCACTAATTACTTGCAGCAATAGCAATAATCACTCTGCCATAACGGATTGTTATAGCGATGCTTTAGGGTTGGAAGTTAACTTGAAACGAGGCTAAAGATGGGGGGACGAATAAAAAGGTGGTATGCCATCCCAAACCTTAGTGGGAAAAGATGACATACCGAAAAGTGCACCCGGTTTAAGTACACTTAAAAGGGGACCCGCCGAGCTGGTCAGCGGGTAAGAACGCAGGGTATTAACGGTTAAGCTGGAACAGGGACATGCCTTGCATATCGCTGAAAGCTTTATACGAAGCCTGTAATGCGGCTTGTTGCATAACGTAGGATGAAATCGCGGCGTTCCAATCTACATCCTGTAAATCGCTAAGCTGTTGTTTGTTTATCAGAGTACGGTCGTCGCCCAGGCTATCCAGACTGTCCAATTCCTGCAATTGGGTACCAATTTCAGCCTGAACGGACAGGATATTATTCAACGAGTTGTCTAACCCGCGAATCCCTTTATCCATCGCATCCGCGGAGAGCTTTTTATCTGCTTCCGATGCGCCATTCATTGGCATTTTCAGCGCGTTCAATACGGTATCGATGGTATTGAAAATATTGCTTTCTGACGCTGGCGTCGTGCCGGTAGCCGGATCCGTTGGCTCCGGACGCGCATTGGCGGTCAGACTCATAAACACGCTGGACCCCGTGTGGCCTACGGTCATGTTACGGAAAGAATCAACCTGTTGAGTCTTAGGCTCATCACCACCGTTATAGGTTACCGCGCCGGTCACCGGATCGGCAACGAAAGGAGGTTTGTCATTCTTGAAACCGCCAAACATGTAGTTGCCGTTGCCATCCGTGGAGTTAGCCTGATTTAACAATTGATCCTTCAGGCCCTGCAACTGAGTTGCGTAAGAAGCTCGGTCATCATCACTCAGGGAGTCTTTACTGGCACTGATCACCAATGCTTGCATTTGCTGCACGGTGCTGGTTGACTGCGCCAAAAAGTTGGTTTCCAAAGATGAAGTCTGGCGCGCATAGCTGCGGCCTAAGGCAAATTGCGCATTCTCAGACTGAGCCTGAGACAGCATGATCACCTGTGAGGCTGCCATGGGATCATCCGATGGGTTAATCACTCGTTTGCCGGTAGAAATCTGTTGGCCAGACTGCAACCACAGAGATTGGGCATCAGTGATGCCGCGCATATTTTGCTGATACAGCATGCTGGTACTAAGGCGCACGATGTCAGTTCCTTTTAGCGTCTGTTCTGCGAGCCGTATCGCAGAACAGTGATTGAGTATTTATCCCCGCAGGGTTCGGTTTAACGAATTTCCAGCAAGGAATTAAACAGAGTCGAAGCCACTTGGATAACCTGCGCATTGGCCAGGTAATATTGCTGGAAACGCTGAAGATTGCCGTACTCTTCATCCAGGTTTACCCCGGAAATGGACTGCTGCTGCTCATCAAGCTGCTTCACGATATTGAACTGCGCGGTACTGTTCACTTTCGCCGTACTGGTTTGGTTACCCACGTTACTGACTAAACCGGCGTAAGCACCGGACAACGTCGCTTTGCCGTTGACCAATTGTTTGTTTTGCAGATCCAGTAACGCCTTGGCGTTGTTATTATCGCCTTTCCCACCGTCTACACCGGTTGGATCCGCGCCCGCAGCAGCAATTTTGGAGGAATCCTTGATTGCCACATCCAGGTTAGAAATGGTATTAGCCACCGGTTTGATGGTGAACTTATCGTTCGCCGCTACGCCTGCGCCGACAGAAACATTCAGGCCATCAAAGCTCAGACTGCCGTCAGCTTCGGTTTTAGGCGCGATTTTACTGTTATCTGATAGACGCGTAACCTGCCAGTTGGTGCCGTCGAATTCCATGCTGTAATCACTGGCCTGCACTTCGCTAGTGTTGCTGTAGCTCACATCCAGATGGCCGGTGCCGGTGTTTTTGGCATTGCTGACGCTGTTTGGCTGAGCAAAGTTGAAGAACTTCTCTCCTGGATCGCCGTTGATATCAAAGCCTTTTTCGTGCTGCTGGTTAAAGCTGTCGGCCATCACCAACGCCAACTGCCCTAATTGGTTGCGAGCGCTATCCAGTGCTTCACTGCGGAATTTCAGCGTACCGCCCAAAGAACCGGATGTAATGCGGGATTCGTCCAGCTCAGCCACACCGCCCAGACCGCGGTCATAACCGATGGTCATACGAGTACCGTCTGCGCTAGAAGGAATTGCACGCATATTATAAGAATTCGACCCCTGTACCAGCGATAAACCACCGGCGAAGGACACGTTATAAGCGTCGCCGTCTTGCTGGGTTACGGTGACAGGAATAATGGTGTTCAGCTCGCTAACCAACTGATCGCGCTGATCGAGCAAAGCATTTGGCTCGCTGCCGCTGCTGCCGCGTAAACGGGTGATCTGGTCGTTAAGTTTGGCGATCTGCTCAGAATAGTTATTAATCTGGTTAACGCTGTCGCTAATTTTCTGGTTAACACCGTTATTCATGTCTTGCAGATATTTATCCGCATTCTTGAATTGGTTTACCAAACCTTCGGCTTTACCCAACACGGTTTTACGCGTCGCGTCGTCATTAGGAAGCGTTTCCAGACCTTTTAGATTGCTGAAAAAATCCTGCATGGTAACGGACAGGCTGTTATTTTTATCCGCCAACAGGTTATCAATCTGCGAGATCTGATTGTAATAAGTTGTCAGACCGGCGCTTTGAGTTTGGGCTGAGCGTAACTGATTATTAATAAAGGAGTTGTACTCACGATTTACGCCGGTCACGTTAACACCATTACCGAGGAAACCCGCTGGAGACAAGGTGCCGCCCGCTTGCGCAAAAATAGCGTTCTGGCGGTTATACCCGGCGACCTGGAAGTTGGTAATATTATTACCCACGGTGCTCAGGGCGTATTGCGCCGCACTCAGACCACTCATCGCGGTATTAATCAGATTGTTGGACATAAAGAAATCCTTTTACGGCAGGCGATCGGTAGTTTGTGTCACCTGCGGTGATGAATAGGGTTACTGTCTGAGGGGTACAAGTCCCCGCGCAGCCTGTAATATTTATCGGCCAAAGATCGGATAACTTGAGTAAATTTGGCAAAAAATACCCATTTTTCCCGATGGATTACGGCGATATTCCTGCTAAAAAAAACCGCCCGGGGATAAATCACAGGGCGGTCGGGGTTTTACGCCGTCAGTTTGCTGCCTGCCGTTAGAAAATTTGACTTAAATCATGGGTATAGGCTTTGACCGCCTGATTCCCAGCGCTCTTCATTTGCTGAATAACGCCCACCAATTTCTGCGCGTATTGTGGATCGGTTGCGTAACCCGCTCGCTGCAAGGCATGTGCCGCCTGCTCCGGCGTATTCGCCGCCGCCACTTCCGCATAGCGAGGATTTTTGGTCAGCAATTTGACGTAGTCGCTAATCGCTTCGACGTAAGAACCGTAAACGCGGAAGCTGGCCTTGGTTTTCTTCGCCACGCCTTGCTCGTACTCAGTGGTTGTGATTTCACTAACCGGCCCTTCCCAATTGCTGCCTGCTTTAATACCAAACAGGTTGTAGCTGGATTTGCCTTCCGCCGTCGGGATCTCGCGGCGCCCCCAGCCTGATTCCAGCGCCGCCTGAGCCACAATCAGTTGATGAGGAATGCCACTCTGTTGGCTGGCCATTTTGGCCGGGATCGACAAACGCGAAACAAAGTTATTGTTATTGAGCGACAGCGGGCTGGTACCTTCCGGCGGCGGCGTGGGAATTGCCCGACGCATCATCTGCGCCAGCGCCTGCGCCGGCAGGGTTTGCATGACTTCTTTATCCAGCGCCATCGGCACAGTACCGGCCGTTTCACTTGGCGACTGGCTACCGGAAAGTTGCTTCACCATCATATCGGCCAGGCCGAGACCTTTCACCGACATTTCCTGCGCAATCTGCTGGTCATACATAGAGGTATAGAGCCGGGTTTGGTCGCTGCTCAGCGGGCCGTCTTCCGGCATGGCGGAACGCATACTTTTCAGCATCATTTGCACAAACATCCCTTCGACCTGCTGAGCCACCTGTTTTAGGTTGCCCTGCGGATCTTTTGCCACATCACGCTTTAAGGCGTTCAGGGATTGGGCGTCGTATGCCGCCCCGGACATGGCCATCAAATCGCTCATCAAATAATTTCCAGTTTAGCCCGCAGACAGCCGGCGCTTTCCATCGCCTGCAAAATAGACATCAGGTCGATTGGCGTTGCGCCCAGAGAATTCAGCGCGCGAATAACGTTGTTCAGATTCGGGCTGGCATTCACTTTTTGCAGCGCGCCCCCTTCCTGACGTACGGATATCTGGGTATTTGGCGTGACAACGGTCTGACCGCCGCCGAACGGCGTATCCGGCTGGCTTACGGTATTTTGTTTATCCACCACAACCGACAGATTGCCCTGCGCCACCGCACAAGAATCCAGCACAACGTTACGGTTCATCACCACCGAGCCGGTGCGGGAATTGATAATGACCTTGGCATCGCCCGGATCGACATTAACTGGAATATTCTGAATATCGGCCAGGAAACGCACCTGTGAGCTGCTACCGCTTGGCACCAGAACCTGAATGGTACGGGCGTCAATCGCGGTGGCAGAACCGAAGCCACGCGAACGGTTTATCGCATCGCTTATCTGCTGCGCCAGCGTAAAATCTTCGTTATTTAACTGAAGGTTAAGCACGCCGCTGCTGCCAAAGGTAGTCGGTAATTCTCGTTCTATGGTCGCGCCATTGCTGATTCGTCCACCGGTCAACTGGTTAACGGTTACGCTGCTGCCGCCTGAAGACGCCCCTGCGCCTCCGACCAGAACGTTGCCCTGCGCCAACGCATAAACCTGATTATCCACGCCTTTCAGCGGAGTCATCAGCAAAGTCCCACCGCGAATACTTTTGGCGTTACCCATGGAAGAAACCACCACATCGATGGTTTGCCCAGTGCGAGAAAACGCAGGCAATTTAGCGGTAACCATCACCGCCGCCACGTTTTTCAGCTGCATATTGGTGCCCGGCGGCACAGTAATCCCTAACTGGGACAACATGTTGCTCAGGCTTTGAGTGGTAAAGGGAGTCTGCATGGTCTGGTCACCGGAGCCATCCAGCCCCACGACCAGCCCGTAGCCAATCAGGGCGTTATCCCGCACGCCCTGAACGGTAACCAAATCACGAATTCGCTCTGCCGATGCCGGCAGCCACACCAATGACAACAGTGCGGCAAAAAGCGGGATGAGAGATTGTTTACGCATTAATCGGCCTCTTAGAACGGCGAAACATTAAGGAAGAACCGCTGCAACCAGCCCATGGTTTGCGCTTCATTGATATAGCCATTACCCACGTATTCGATACGTGCGTCCGCCACCTGAGTTGAGGTAACGGTGTTGCTGCCGCTGATGGTGCGCGGATTGACGACCCCGGAGAAACGAATAAACTCGGTTCCCTGGTTGATTGCAATCTGCTTCTCCCCCACGACATGCAGGTTACCGTTGGCCAGAACCCGATCCACGGTCACGGTAATAGTGCCGTTAAAGGTGTTATTGGCATTGGCTCCACCTTTGCCGCCAAAGGTGCTATCGCCGGAAATATCCAGATCGGCACGGGCGTTGCCCAGTAAACCTTCCAGATAGCGCGGCGCAGTGGCTACGCCAAATTTGCTGGCACCGTTACGGCTGGCGTTGGCAGAAGAGCTTTTGCTGGCGCTGACGTTTTCCTGCAAGGTAATGGTTAGCGTGTCGCCGATATTGCGCGGGCGACGGTCTTCAAATAGCGGCTGATAGCCATAGTTCATCGGCTGAACAGCCTGAAATATTGAGCCATTCGGCAAGGGCGCACTCGCTGGCGCGGGTTGCGCAGAGGTGGTGCCATCCACCAGTGGTTTATGCGGAATATACGCACAGCCATTGAGCAGCAGCACCGCCATTGTTGGCGCACAGACCCATCTCAATCCACTTAATTTTCTGAACGGCGAAGTATCCATCTCTGTTTTTATTACCTGTAACCAAAGGGGTAAGCTGCCTTGAACCCCAAAATTCCAATCGGCCTAACGCAGTCAGGGGGCAATCCAGCCCCCCGAAAGCTATCTTAGATCTGAGTCAGTTTTTGAAGCATCTGATCAGAAGTTGTTACCGCTTTACTGTTGATTTCATAGGCGCGCTGGGTCTGGATCATGTTGACCAACTCTTCCGCCACGTTGACGTTAGAGGTTTCAACATAGCCCTGATACAGCAAGCCTGCGCCGTTCAGGCCCGGCGTACTTTCATTCGGTGCGCCGGAGCTGGCGGTTTCCTGATACAGGTTTTCGCCTACGCTTTCCAGACCGGTGTCGTTGATAAAGGTAGTCAACGTCAGTTGCCCGACCTGCTGAGCGGCGGTTTGCCCCTGCTGAGTCACGCTAACGATACCGTCACGCCCTACCGTGATGCTCAAGGCATTGGCAGGAATCGTGATGGCAGGCTGCACCTGAAAACCACCGGCGGTTACCAGTTGACCGTTCTGATCCATCTGGAATGAACCGTCACGGGTATAGGCATTGGTGCCGTCAGGCAATTGCACCTGGAAGAACCCCTGCCCTTTGATGGCGATATCTTTACTGTTATCAGTCTTGGACAGGTTCCCCTGGCTGTGTAGGCGCTCGGTGGCCACCGGACGAACACCCGTACCAATTTGCAGGCCGGACGGCAAGGTAGTCTGTTCCGAAGATTGAGCCCCCGGCTGACGCATGGTTTGATACAGCAAATCTTCAAACACGGCGCGCTGACGCTTAAAGCCATTGGTGCTAACGTTTGCCAGGTTGTTGGCAATAACGTCCATGTTGGTTTGCTGGGCATCTAAACCGGTTTTGGCAATCCATAATGAGCGGATCATCAGTGTACTCCTCTGCGCCTGGGCGCTTAACTCATAGCTAACAGCTGGTTAGCGCGCTGTTCGTTCTCATCCACGCTGTGAATGACTTTCATCTGCATTTCAAAACGGCGGGCGTTGGCGATCATATCCACCATAGTTTCCACCGGTTTGACGTTGCTGCCTTCAATCACGCCAGGCATCACTTTGACCAGCGGATCGTTCGGCAACGTAGCACCACGTTGCTGTTGCGTAGCCGGCGTCAGATGGAACAAACCGTCATCGCCGCGCGTCAGCTCACTGCCCTGCGCCTGAACCAGTTTTAACCGGCCAATCTGAGCAATGGTGTTTGGCGGATCGCCCGCGTTCAACGCCGAGATGGTGCCGTCAGCCGCGATCGTGACTTCCGCCTGCGGCGGGACGTCAATCGGGCCGTTATCCCCCATCAGCGGATAACCCTGCACCGTCATCTGACCGTCGGCAGAAACCTGAATGTTACCGTTGCGGGTATAACCTTCGGTGCCGTCTGGCAACTGCACGGCCATAAAACCGTCTTGCTGCAGCGCCACGTCCAGCGGGCGACCGCTGTAGTTCATTGGCCCCTGACTCATATCCGCACCGGGCGTCGATGCCGCCACCAAAGTACGCGTCGCCATGCTCGGCCCGTCAATCGGTACTGCTCGCAACGCAGATAACTGCGCGCGGAAGCCCGGCGTTGAAGCATTTGCCAGATTGTTCGCGGTAACGGCCTGCTGCTCCAGCGTCTGCCGGGCGGCACCCATCGCGGTATATATTGCGTGATCCATGCTGCTATCCCGTTAGCGCGATTAGCGCAGGTTGACCAGAGTTTGTAAGATCTGATCCTGGGTTTTGATGGTCTGGGCGTTGGACTGGTAGTTGCGCTGGGCAACGATCATATTTACCAGTTCTTTACTCAGATCCACGTTGGAAGATTCCAACGCACCGCTGGTCAGCGTACCGAAACCACCACCGCCTGCCGTACCCAGAATCGCGTTACCGGAAGCCGCAGTTTCTTTCCAAACGTTATCGCCCTGTGAAGACAAGCCTTCTGGGTTAGCAAAGTTAGTCAGTACGATCTGGCCCAGCAGCTGTTTCTGTTGGTTAGAGTAAGTACCGATCACGGAACCGTCTTTTTCGATCTGGAAGCCAGTAAACTCACCTGCCGCATAGCCGGTTTGGTTCTGGGCTGAGATGCTGTCAGTACCGGTATTCTGCTGCTTGGCACCGGCCAGATTCAGTGTAAACGTCTGCGCTGGCGCACCATTCAATGCGGACATTGGCACATTCAGAGTGAATGGCGTTGCGCTTGGAGCACCTGCCCCATCGGTCGTGCCGGTGAGCAGACCGTTGGTATCGAAGTTCATGGTGCCTTGCTTGTCGGCTTTAGAACCGGCCACGCTGGTGTCTTGGGTGTACACGTCCCAGGTGTTGTCTTTGGTTTTCACAAAGAACACGCTGACATCGTGGCTGTTACCCAGACTATCGAAGGTGGTGATATTGTTGACGAAGCTATAAGTATCAGGCTTAGCCGGATCAAAAGTTTCGGTGATTGGCTTGTGAGATGAATTCAGGTTAGCGACCATGTTGCCGGAAGTGGTCGCTTTCGCGCTGATCATGCCCTGTGGAATCGTCAGCGGAATCGGCTGAGCACCCTGCTGAACCGTTGGCGGTGTACCTGTGGCAGGATAGCCGGTCAGGTGCAAGCCTTGCTGGTTAACGATGTTACGGTTTTCATCCAGTTTGAACTGGCCGTTACGCGCGTAGAAAATACCGCCGCTGCTGTCTTGCATACGGAAGAAACCGCTTTGGCTGATAGCCAGATCCAAACGACGGTTAGTGGTGGTTGGGGTACCGTCGTTGAAGTCCTGAGTGATACCGGCAACTTTTACGCCCATACCGGTTTGAGAACCGGCAAACATATCGGCGAAAGATACGGAACCTGCTTTAAAACCAGAGGTAGCCGAGTTGGCAATGTTGTTACCGATCACATCCAGATTACTAGACGCTGCGTTTAAACCGCTGACTGCTTGAGAAAAACCCATGTTACTCTCCGTTAGGATTCAAGGCGTTGATACAACATCAAAACGCCGGGTAAATGAGAGAACCAAACTCTTGTCTGGCCCACTGCTTTATCAAAATGCCTTCCGTGCACGAAGCAGCGGACTTACAGAATCTGGCGAACTTCATCCATCGTCACGGTGCCACGCGGGCCGAGATCCAGCTTGGTACCCTGAGCGCCCTTGGTGACACCGTTCACCACGCCAAAGCTCAGCGCCGTTGGGTTCAGTGACTCCACACCGCTGCTGGCGGCGATACTGACGCTGTAGGCGCCATCCGGTGCGTTGCTGCCGTCTTCCAGCTTGCCATCCCAAGTAAAGACATGAACGCCTGCCTCTAAACCACCAGGGAATTCAATAGTTTTGACCACGTTACCGTTGGTATCGCTGATAGTGGCGGTCACTTTGTCGGCTCCGCGCACCAGTTCCATACCGAACGGCGTCGTACTCACGATGTCGTCCTTCGAACCGGCCAGAATACTGTTGCCCGGCACCATCACGCCGTGGCCAATGAGCGCACTAGCCTGTAACGATTGACCGTTATCAATCTGACCTGAAATCGAACCCAAGGTCGTATTCAGTTTCTCAATACCTTGTACCGTACTGATTTGCGCCAGCTGAGTGGTCAATTCATTGTTTTGTAGAGGATTAGTTGGGTCCTGGTTTTTCAACTGGGCAACCAGCAGCGTCAGAAAGCTGTTTTGCATCTCTTCGCTGCTACCAGCACCGCCGAGAGTCTGTTTTTGCTGAAGCTTGGCAGCGGTATTGGGAATAGTGTTGTCCAAGCTGTCATTCATTGAGGTATTAATTGCCATTGTCGGCTCCGATTATTGGCCCAAAGTCAGCGTTTTGAGCATCATGGATTTAGTGGTATTCAGCACTTCCACGTTGGCCTGATAGCTTCGGGAAGCGGAAATGGTGTTCACCATCTCACCCACCACATCCACGTTCGGCATACGCACATAGCCTTTGGCATCCGCCAGTGGATTACCCGGCTGATACACCAAACGATCCGGAGCCGTGTCTTCTACGATCTGTGCGACACGAACGCCGCCGGTTTCCTGAGCGCCTTGATTGGCAACCTGAAACACTACCTGCTTTGCGCGATAAGGCTGGCCATCCGGCCCGGTTACGCTGTCGGCGTTGGCCATGTTACTGGCGCTCACGTTCATCCGCTGGGATTGCGCAGACAACGCAGAACCGGCGATATCAAATATATTCAGTAAAGACATACGCCTTATCCTTGTTGTAACACTGACATCATCCCTTTGATCTGGCTGCCAAGAATGGTCAGATCGGTTTGATATTTCAGACTATTATCGGCGAAATTGGTACGTTCACGGTCCATATCTACCGTGTTGCCGTCCATCGAGGGTTGGTCTGGAACCCGGAATAGCAGATCCAGATCCGGCGGCTGAATATTTTGAGCCGGAATATGACGGGCTGCGGTCAAACTGAGTGACATCCCGCTGCCGTTAACACGCCCTTGCTCCATCACTTTTTGCAGTTGGCTGGAGAAATCGATATCGCGAGCCTGAAAGCCCGGCGTATCGGCGTTGGCAATATTGGCAGACAAAATTTCCTGCCGCTGAGCGCGAAGATTTAGCGCCTCTTGTTGAAAGCGCAGAGCACCGTCCAGTTTGTCGAGCATAGCCCCCCCGCGAGGTTAGAATTTGGAGTCGACAGCATAAACGGCGTTAGGGAAAGCCTATCGTTTGAATAAGGGCAAAATGCGTCGCTATTTATCCCCTTAACCCTTTTCAGCTACAGGTACACTAGTGGGGAAGCAGTCAATCTATCGGGCCATTAAATCGGCCTCAAGACGTAGGGGATTCCATGAAAGCAGGCGGTGTCATCGGGTTAGGCTTGGCGTGGCTGTGTGTAGGAACAGCGCAGGCAACGGATCTGGCCGAACAGATTGACCAGTTCTTTCACAGCCAATTCCCCTCGGATACCCGGCAGGTTGAAGTGAAAATAAAAACGCCACAGGCTCAATGGCCGCAGTGTGAAAATCCCGAAATCTCGCTACCGGCCAACGCGCGCCCATGGGGTAACGTCAGTTTGTCGGTGCGCTGTGGTCAGCAACGGCGTTTTATGCAGACGCAGGTGCAGGTCACGGGGAAATATCTGGTGGCCAGCCGCCAGATCACTGCCGGTGAGAAGCTGGCAGAAAAAGACATGGCTTATAAGGAAGGACGGTTGGACACCTTGCCGCAAGGCGCGTTAAACGAGGCACGTTTTGCTAAGGGTACGATCAGTTTACGCCATATTAATGCCGGACAACCGCTGACCAAGGCCATGCTCAGGCGCTCATGGGTGATCAAGGCCGGTCAGGCGGTTCAGGTTGTCGCGCAGGGAGAAGGCTTTAATATCAATAGCGAAGGCAAGGCGATGAACAACGCCGCCCTTCAGGATAACGTTCGGGTGCGTATGGCGTCGGGTCAAATCGTCAGTGGCACCTTGGGTGACGATGGCGTTATTCGCATTATGTTATAGTGATTAAAGTTTTTATCATCGTTGCCGATAACCATTAACAAGCAGTTATTCGCGGGTGAATTAGCGTAAATCCCGCCACCAGTTTGCGGGTCACTAATCTAAATCCCGCCATGAAGGGAGTAACACCATGAGCATCGATCGCACACAGCCACTGGTGCCGGTCAGCCCGGTACAACCGCGCGAAACCAGCGAGGCAGCGCAGCAAATGCGTAAGTCTACCCAGGCTAAAGCGCAAGTTAGCGGCACGCAGGTTAAACTCAGCGACGCGCAAGCCAAGCTGATGCAACCGGGCAGCCAGGATATTAATGTAGAACGTGTAGAAAGTTTGAAACAGGCTATTCGCTCCGGCCAACTGACCATGGACACCGGTAAAATTGCCGATGCCCTGTTAAAAGACGCTGCGGATTATCTTAAAAATAGTTAATTGTGTAAGGATAAGTGGCGGTGGAAAGATTACAGACCAATCTGGATCAACAGCTGGAATGTTTAGATACCCTGTCCGTGGTTATTGCTGAAGAGCAGCGATTACTGTGCGACGGGCGAATTCACGGCGTGGTTCTGCAAGGGATAACCGAGCAAAAAAGTTCGTTATTAGCGACTCTGGATTATCTGGATCAAAACCGTCTGGCGGCAGAAACAGCGGCCAAAATCAAAGCCCCTTATCAGCAAGTTCCTGCGCTGACAGAGCGCTGGGAGCGAATCCTGAAAAAAGCCGAAAAGATGCGTTATACCAATTTGCACAACGGTTTTTTGCTGAATCAGCACATCGCGCACAATGATGAGGCGCTGGCGGTATTGAATACGCGCCACGGTCAGTCTCTGTATGGCCCCGATGGTCAGTCCCGCGGCGCTAGCCTGCTGGGGCGTAAAATCGGCGTTTAAACTTCAACCTGCGGTTGATTTTTGAGCTAATTATCTGACGGTGGTGGCGTTCGTCACGCATCACCGTTAAAGGTGAATTTTTTCCTTTCTAATTTCCTCTGGTTTTTCACGTTATTATTCTTCATAAAATTAATATTTTTCTTGTACTGTGTTCCTTCCGGGTCGTTACATCTACCGCAAGGTAACTTACCCATCTGACTCTCACTCATCTATTGATTGTTATTGCTGAAGGTTTCAGATAACGCTTCTGGTCAACATTACAAGCCTGATGAAAATTGGGTGCCGGATCAAATTTCGGTTGACGGAACGCCGCGATTCGCGCCTGTTCAAGCGCGGCACCCATGCTTCGCGTCCTGCCTGCATTCTTCATTCGACAACTCAAATGCGCTCTGAAAGGTCAAGCTCAAGGTCAAAAGCCTTATCAACGGCGAAAGACAAATTATGACTCATAAGAAAAATGGTTTTAATTTTAACAAGGCGCAATCGGGAAGTAGGCCAAGCCGGGATAAGAACCAGAGTGAACAGCCGTCAGTTGTTTAAAGCGCTTTGAGCCGTAGGGTCAGGATGCGCCCGCTGCTGAATCTAGCGCTGGCTCACCGGACGAAGAGTGCACGAGGGAGGAAACAGTGAGCTACCGGGCTTTCGAAACCAGATCCGAACTTAATCTTCGTCTGACTTAGATGGGAAAACACAATAAGAAAGCGAGGGAAAAGCCGAACGACGAGGCTTTAAAAATCGGCTCCAGTTTTATATTTATCTTTTATTACTCTAAGGTGAATCTGATAGAAAAGGGTAAATATCCTCAATTTAGAGCCACTGAAAAGCGGCTCAATTGAAAGATATTGGCAATCTGAATCTGTTTACCTTAAAACGGGAATTCTATTGATAATTCACTATCACCTGGTTACTCATCACCTGTAACGGCGGATTCACTCGCCCCTGCCCTTGAATCAGATAGACAAAAGTCAACGGACTGGTTGCAGACTCACCCGCCAGACCCCGGCTGGAACCGCTACCGCCGTTCAAATCAATACAACGAGAGGGGGAACAAAGCTTCATTTGCAGACCATTGGGAGCGGCGGAAAGCAACTGTATCCGCCAGCTAACCGACACAATGCGATGCTCCGCGGTGACATAAGGCGTGGTCGGACGCAATACCGGCGATGAAGTCGGCACGCCACGTAAATTCTGCGTCACACCAATATCATCGGCAACCCAACTGCCGGAAGCACTGTAAGCGCCCCACGACACTGACGCTAACGCGGCTAAAACCAAAGCATGAAACTTCATTAGGCGGCTCCAATGGTGGATGTCATGCGAATTTGACGATTGTCGCCAATCTCCAGATTGGACAGCACCACCATTTGCGGCAGACTGCGACGCAGGAAGCGAGCCAGCAACGCACGCAACGCGTGGTTAACCAGCAATACCGGCGGTGCGCCCAACATTTCCTGACGCTGCAATGCCTGTTTCGACTGATCCAGCAAACGATCCGCCAGACCCGGTTCCAAACCGCCACCACCTTGCAAGGCTTGCAACAACAAACGCTCCAACGCCGCATCCAGACCGATAACCTGAATTTCTCCGGTACCAGGGAACCACTGCTGTGCAATCGAACGACCCAGCGCCACGCGCACTACCGCCGTCAGCTCGTACGGATCGGTTTGGTTCGGCGCATGTTCCGCCAGCGTTTCAATAATGGTTCGCATATCGCGAATAGACACCCGCTCGGACAACAAATTCTGCAACACTTTGTGGAAAATTGTCAGAGACACCACACCCGGAATGAAATCTTCCGTCAGCTTAGGCATTTCCTGCGACACACGCTCCAGCAACTGCTGCGTTTCCTGACGACCGAATAATTCGCTAGCATATTGACTGATCAAATGGTTTAAGTGAGTCGCCACCACGGTGCTGGCCTCAACCACGGTAAAGCCCTGAATCTGCGCCTGCTCACGCAAAGCACTCTCAATCCAGACCGCAGCCAGCCCAAAGGCTGGATCCTGTGTCGCTTCACCGGGTAATGTTCCCACGGCATTGCCAGGGTTAATAGCCAGCCAGCGCCCCGGATGGGCTTCGCCGCTGCCGATCTCCACCCCTTTCATCAGAATACGGTAGCTGGCAGGTGGCAATTCGAGATTATCCCGAATATGCACCACCGGCGGCAGATAGCCCATTTCCTGCGCAAATTTCTTACGAATACTGCGGATTCGCCCCAATAATTCGCCGTTTTGCTGGAAATCCACCATAGGAATCAGGCGATAACCCACTTCCATGCCCAGCGGATCCTCCAGTTGTACATCTGACCAAGTCGCTTCGGCAGCCTGCTGCTGATCCTGCACCACGGGCTGTTCTGCCACCGCAGGCTGACTGGTCTGTTTGCCCTTTAAACGCCAGGCCAAAGCCAGTAAAGCCGCGGTGAACAACAGGAAGACAAAGTTCGGCATTCCCGGCACCATGCCCAGTAACCCCAGAACGCTGGCGCTCAGCACCATCACGCGCGGGTTATTGAACAGTTGGGTGACCATTTGCTGGCCCACGTCCTGATCGGTACTCACGCGGGTGACGATAACACCGGCAGCAGTAGAGATAACCAAGGCAGGAATCTGCGCAACCAGACCGTCACCGATGGTTAGCAAGGTATAGGTTTCTGCGGCGTGGCCCACGGCCATATCATGCTGCATCACCCCAACCAACAAACCGCCGATCACGTTAATCACCATGATCAGCAAACCGGCTACGGCATCACCGCGAACGAACTTACTGGCACCGTCCATTGAACCGTAGAAATCGGCTTCCTGGGTAACTTCAGAACGTCGTTTTTTTGCTTCCTCTTCGCCAATCAAACCGGCGTTAAGATCGGCATCGATAGCCATCTGCTTACCGGGCATTCCGTCCAGTACAAAGCGCGCGCCTACTTCGGCAATACGTCCTGCACCCTTGGTGATAACCATAAAGTTAATCACCACCAGAATGATAAACACGACGATACCGATGGCAAAGTTACCGCCCACCAGGAAGTGGCCGAAAGCTTCTACCACCCGCCCCGCCGCCGCCGCACCGGTATGACCATCCATCAAGATGATTCGGGTCGAGGCAACGTTAAGGGATAAGCGTAATAAGGTAGAAAACAGCAGGATAGTTGGGAAAGCGGCAAACTCCAGCGTGCGCTGAGTAAACATCGCAACCAGCAATACCATGATGGACAACGCAATATTGAAGGTAAACAGCAGGTCCAGAATGAACGGCGGCAATGGCAAAACCATCATCGACAAAATCATCAAAATCAGAATTGGACCGGCAAGTATCTGCCACTGCGTGTCTTTAAAATTGCCCGGTAAACGAAGCAGGGCGGCCAAGTTAGCCATTAGTCTCACTCTCTCCAGCAAAATCCAGTGCATCCGGCACCGGTAGATTTTCAGGTTTTTTAGGAATCAGCCCACCTTCCAGCTTCCAGCGTTTAAGCTGATAAACCCAGGCAAGAACCTCTGCCACCGCCGCGTACAGGGTGGCCGGGATATGCTGACCGATCTCACTATGACGATACAGAGCACGAGCCAGCGGCGGCGCCTCTAACATCGGGATGCGGTGTTCAGCACCTAACTCACGAATTCGTAACGCTATTTCTCCTGCACCTTTGGCTAACACTCTCGGCGCACTCATCTTGTTCTCGTTATACTGCAAGGCCACCGCATAGTGCGTCGGGTTGGTAACAATCACATCCGCCTGCGGTACATCGGCCATCATGCGGCGACGGGCCATTGCGCGCTGCTGCTGGCGAATACGTCCTTTAACGTGCGGATCCCCTTCCTGATCCTTGAATTCGTCGCGTATTTCCTGCTTGGTCATGCGGAGCTTTTTGATATGACTCATAATTTGATAAAACACATCAAAACTCACCATAGGCGTTAAGCCCAACACCACGATAAAACCGCAGAACAAAATCAAACGCAGGGCATCACCCAGTGCGGCAAGGGGCGGAGCCGCTATCAGCCGCAGCATGTCAGGCCAGTAGTGCCACAAAAACATGCCGGTGACCCAACCGACTAACGTGGCTTTAAGAATCGCTTTCAGCAGTTCGGCCAGCACTTGCGAAGAAAACATGCGCTTCAAGCCGGAAAGCGGATTCATACGTTTTAAATCGAACTTAAAGGATTCGGCGCTAAATGAGATGCCGCCCAATAACATCGGAACCGACAGCGCGACCAATACCAATCCAATTAATACCGGTAACAGCGCCGTCACGGTTTGCATCAGCAGCATGCCAATCTGTCGCAGCATATGCTTTTCATCACCAATCACGCTGTGGTCAAACTGTAATCCCTGCGCGATCATCGCCGCCAGTTGCCGCCCGATGGATTCGCCAAAAACCCACAGGATCGACAAACCGGCCCCGAGCATCAGCATCGAGGTCAGTTCGCGCGAGCGAGGAATCTGGCCTTTTTCGCGAGCCTTCTCCAGCTTATGGGCTGTGGGTTCCTCGCTCTTTTCCAGATCGCTATCTTCAGCCACAGTCAGTGTCCCTGTTCAGCTTGGACGTTCCTGTTAAGAATAAAAAATTAAAGGAAAAATAATTGCCGCTAGCATGACAAAATTTTTCTGGGGTGATGGACGGAACAAAGCAGCAATTAGGCGGTTATTTCTCTGATAAGGCGATGGGCTTCGCCTCGCTCCACGCATAATTTTTAAGCCACAGGGAGATATCGCCAGTTGAAAATTCAACGCTGCATTCGGTTTTATCATTTTATTTTTAGCAAAAATAACGCTTAGGCTAGCTAATGATAATGAATATCCCGTCATAAACGCCTGATAGTCATTAGCGAGGCGTTTATGTAAAAGACAGGTTCCAGGTGATATAAATAAATAGAAGTTGGGAGTGATTAATTATATCAAAACCATTAACCAAGAATAACTAACATTCACTGTTAGCATAATAAACCGATGACCAATTCAATCAAAAAGGATTTGAAATGAAAAGATTTGACGTTACTTATGACATTAAAGATAACCATAGAAAAATTTTACCTTTGGTTAAATCCGGCGATTTACTTATTGTAAGAATGAAAGCTGGAAAAGAATTTTCCGATACAATGGATAAAATCATTAAAGACGAACCCTTACATTACAATTTATTGTTTAATATCAGTAATGTAAACGTCTATGTGGTTAGGGTTGAAGGGGAAGAAAACGTTATCAATGAATTGAGAGAAAAACTTTCCACCGATCGGGATGTCAGATTTGCCGGTTTCGGTTTTAGGAATGAACAAACTGCTGAGCCGATCGTTTATACAGAAAATATCTTTATCAAATTCAAAAATGACATAAAAAAAACCCAATGTGAATATATCATTAATAAATACAATCTTATTATAAAAAATGAAATTTCATTCCTTAAAAACGCCTATTTTATTTCAGCCATAGAAGATACCGGCGATGATATATTTACTCTCGCGGAGGACATACTGAATTGTGAAGAAGTGGAATATTGTCATCCTGAATTAATTCACCAAAAAATGCCTAAAGCGATTCACCCCAATCAATGGCATTTGAAGAAAACTACCGTGAGAACAGAAACGGATGTCGACGCCAGCGCTAACGTTGAAGCCGCCCACGAAATAACACGCGGCGCGGGTATCACCATTGCCATTATTGATGATGGCTTTGATATTCAGCACCCTGAATTTATGCGGCCGGGTAAAGTCGTCCATCCCCATAACTATGAAATGGGTTATGAGAATGAAAATCCCTTGCCGGATAAAAGTAACCGACACGGAACCGCCTGCGCCGGCGTGGCCTGCGCCGATGGTTTGTATGGCGCATCCGGCGTAGCACCGGAGGCAAATCTGATGCCTATTCGTCTGGTCGATGGCTTAGGCTCCATGGGGGAAGCTCTCGCTTTCGTTTGGGCTGCGGATAAAGGCGCGGATATCATTTCTTGCAGTTGGGGGCCCGCCGACGGTATTTGGTTTGATCCTGATGATGAATATCACGATAGAGAAACCGAATTACCGGCGCTTACGCGTCTAGCCATAGACTATGCGGTAGAAAAAGGGCGTAACGGGAAAGGGTGCGCGGTTTTCTTTGCCGCAGGCAACGGTAATGAATCGGTCGATAATAACGGTTACGCCAGTAATGACAAAGTCATAGCCGTTGGTGCCTGTAATGACCGCAGCACCCGCTGCGCCTACAGTGACTTCGGCAAAGCGCTGTGGTGTACCTTCCCCAGCGGGGATTTCGCCCATCCTGAGAAATTCCACCCCGCCCCACTCACCTCCGGCATCTGGACCACCGATGTACGTAATCAGGACGGGTATAATACCGGTATGACGCTAACCGGCGATCTCTTTGGTAATTACACCAACAAGTTCGGCGGCACCTCCAGTTCCTGCCCCGGCGCCGCTGGCGTGGCCGCCCTGATTCTGTCCGTCAATCCATCGCTCACCTACCTTGAGGTCAGAGATATCATCCGCGACTCCTGCGATAAGATTGATCGGAAAAATGGCAAATATGATAAAAATGGGCACAGCAAATGGTATGGCTACGGGCGAGTCAATGCGGAAAAGGCAGTGTTGTTAGCCAAATGCAGGCAGGAAGAAGTGAGGGACGTACTATAAATCTGTGACAACGAGTGAAGCGCCATTTTTCAGTTGGATAACCAGTCAAAATGATGGCCAAGCAGTAAATTGCAGATGAGGGAAATGTCCTCATCTGCATTTAAACGTTCACCGTCAGCTTAGAAACCTAGGCTATCCAGTAAATCATCAACCTGATCCTGGTTTGCAATTACCCCTGCACCGTTTTTATCCAGCTGAGGGCCATTAAGTAAACTATTGACTGGCTGAGGTTTTGCCGTTTGTTCCGGAATATTTTCCATCAGCACCATTAATAACTGTTTCTCAATTTCCTGCACCACATCCATCATGCGCTTGATCACCTGACCGGTAAGATCCTGGAAATCCTGCGCCATCATAATCTCCAACAGCTGCGCGTTGGTGAAAGAAGTGTGTTCTGGTACCAAATCCAGATATTCGCGAGTATCAGTGACCAGTGAACGTGCATCAGACAATTCGATCGGATTGGCAAACCATTCATCCCAGCGAACTTTAAGCGCTTTAGCCGATGACTCCAGCTCGTTTTGGCGTGGTTGAGCCGCCTCAACACAGTTCAGCGCACGTTCCGCCGCCTGTGCCGTCATGTGAACCACGTAGTCGAGACGATCGCGTGCATCTGGAATCGCTTCCGCCGCCTGAGCTATCGCCTGATCAAGCCCCAGCTCACGCAGGCTGTCACGTAGCATACGTGTCAGATTACCAATCCGGCTGATTATATCACTGGCTGATGCCGCATCAGTTGCGGGCATTGGATGGTTATTCATCTCGACTCCTTACATGCCCAATTTTTCAAAGATCTTATTGAGTTTTTCTTCCAAGGTCGCTGCAGTAAAAGGCTTCACTACATAACCGCTGGCACCCGCTTGCGCAGCCGCGATAATATTTTCTTTTTTGGCTTCTGCGGTCACCATTAGCACCGGTAAAGCTGCGAGCGCGCCGTCCGCGCGAATGGTTTGCAACAATTGCAGGCCATCCATGTTTGGCATGTTCCAGTCAGAAACCACAAAATCAAAACCGCCTGCGCGTAATTTGTTCAATGCGTCGACGCCGTCTTCAGCTTCGTCCACATTGTTAAAGCCCAGCTCTTTTAGCAGGTTTCTGACAATACGACGCATGGTCGAAAAATCGTCTACCACTAAGAATCTGAGATTTTTGTCCGCCATACTTACTCCTAAGGTTTGTTGCTCACCGCTGAGCTATTGAAAACAAAAGCCGATTTACACCGGAATATTAAAATCTGAAGCCGATCCCTAGATACGTAAGGCTTGACCACTGCTTATCTGCGCCAACATACGCTGGCTTACCTGGTTCAGATCCAGTACTTCATTGACGCCACCCATGCCGATGGCTTCACGTGGCATACCAAACACCACGCAACTGGCTTCGTTCTGGGCAATGGTATATGCGCCAGCCCGATGCATTTCCAGCAAACCGGCGGCACCGTCATTGCCCATACCGGTTAAAATCACGCCGACGGCGTTACGCCCCGCGCACTGGGCAACGGAACGAAACAGTACGTCAACCGACGGGCGATGGCGATTCACCGCCGGGCCATCGTGAATACGTACCTGATAGTTCGCGCCGCTGCGGGTCAGTTCCAGATGGCGATCCCCCGGTGCGATGTAAGCATGTCCCGGTAACACACGTTCGCCGTCCTCCGCTTCCTTTACCGTAATTTGACAAAGCTTGTTCAAACGTTCGGCAAAAGAACGGGTAAATCCCGGTGGCATATGCTGAGTAATCAGCAACGCCGGACTGGTCGGCGGCAAAGGCTGCAATACGGTACGAATCGCCTCGGTTCCTCCGGTGGATGCGCCAATGGCAATCAGTTTTTCACTACTCAGCAGCGGAGCATGACTCAGCATGACCGGAGCATTATCCGTAATGCGTCGTGGCAAACGGGCTTTCGCCGCGGTGCGGATTTTTTCTGCAATCAGCTCGCTATAAGCCAGCATGCCTTCGCGGATACCCAATTGAGGTTTAGTGACGAAATCAATCGCCCCAAGCTCCAGCGCTCGCATAGTAATTTCGGAATTCTTACCAGTTAATGACGAAACCATCACTACCGGCATAGGTCGCAGTCGCATCAGTTTTTCAAGAAAATCCAGGCCATCCATGCGCGGCATTTCAACGTCAAGTGTCAGTACTTGCGGATTAAATTTCTTGATCAAATCACGGGCAACCAGCGGATCTGGCGCCGTAGCGACCATTTCCATATCCGGGTGACTATTAATAATCTCGGTCATTAACTGGCGCATTAATGCTGAATCATCAACGCACAATACTCTGATTTTACTCATCACCTCTCCTTGGTCAGTCCATAAACGGTCTGCCCGCGCAAATAGAATTCCCGACTGATTTGACTGAAATTCTCCGAGTGGCCAGCAAACATCAGGCCGCCGGGTTTTAGCAAAGGAACAAAGCGGCGCAAGATGCGTTCCTGCGTCTCTTTATCAAAATAAATCATAACATTACGACAGAATATCGCGTCGAACTGTCCCGGCAGCGCCCATTCTGGCGCTAACAGATTAAGCTGCTGAAAAGTCAGCATATTAGACAGTTCCGGTCGTACCCGAACCAAGCCTTGATGAGGGCCGGTTCCGCGTAAAAAATAGCGCTGCATCTGTTGAGCAGAAAGCGAGCGCAATTCATCCTGTCGATAAACGCCACTGGTGGCCTTTTCCAATACCTGAGTATCAATATCACTGGCCAAAACCTGACAGCTACCGGCACGATGCCCTAAGGTATCGCTCAACGTCATCGCGATAGAATAAGGTTCTTCTCCCGTCGAGGCCGCGGTACTCCAGACCGAATAATTCCCTGGTCGCTGGCGAGCATGTTCAGCCAAAATCGGAAAATGATGGGCTTCGCGGAAAAAAGCCGTCAGGTTAGTGGTTAAAGCATTAACAAACGCTTGCCATTCTGCGCTATTCGGATCGGTTTCCAGCAACGCCAGGTATTGACCAAAATCATTAATATTCAGCAACCGCAGGCGTCTCACCAGGCGGTTGTAAACCATTTCCCGCTTATGATCGGCCAGTACGATACCTGCCCGCTGATAAATCAGCTGGCAGATACGTCGGAAATGCACATCCGACAGCGGTAACCGTTGTACCATCTGGTTTAATATCGACCCAGAATCTGGGGGGGTTGACTTAGGAGATGGTTTCATCCGGCCTCACCCTTAAAAAATGACATGCTACGCCGTTTAACAATCTGAGATTTCCTTAACAACAGGTTGCTTATCTGCACCTGTAGCCTCCTGCCAATCCCCATCGTAGCCATCTTGCGCCAAACGGAAGACTGACACCGCATGGGAGAGATAACCTGCTTGCTCTTCCAATGCGTTGGCTGCAGAAGCTGCCTCTTCCACTAATGCGGCGTTTTGCTGTGTTACCTGATCCATTTGGGTGACCGCCAGCGAAACCTGCTCGATCCCACGGCTTTGCTCATCCGAGGCCGAGGCAATTTCCCCCATAATGTCGGTAACTCTTGTTACAGAGCGGACAATTTCTTCCATGGTGGTGCCTGAGTTTTCTACCAAAGTAGAGCCCTGACGCACGCGACCAACGGATTCGTCGATCAGTCCTTTAATTTCTTTTGCGGCCTGCGCACTGCGCTGAGCCAGATTCCGCACTTCACCGGCGACAACGGCAAACCCGCGACCTTGTTCACCGGCACGAGCCGCTTCTACCGCAGCGTTCAGCGCCAGAATATTGGTCTGGAAAGCAATGCCGTCGATTACGCTGGTAATTGCACCGATTTTATGAGAACTCGCAGCGATTTCGTGCATAGTGCTAACCACGTCGCTGGCCAGAGCGCCACCTTTAGCGGCGGTTGCCGAAGCATCCTTGGCTAATAGCGTTGCCTGACGGGCGTTATCCGCATTCTGTTTTACCGTTGCGGTTAATTGCTCCATGCTGGCCGCGGTTTCTTCCAGCGAAGCCGCCTGCTGTTCCGTACGGGCGGAAAGATCGTTATTACCTGCGGAAATCTCCTGAATACCGGTCAACATTGATTCGGTGCCGTCTCGGACTTTACTCACAGTGCTAATCAGCGACTGCTGCATAATGCGCAAACTGCCGAATAATTGACTGATTTCATTACGCCCGGTAACCGAAATATTGCCCGCTAAATCGCCTTGAGCAATCCGGTCAAAATGCTCACGCATAATCGCCAGCGGCGTCACAAACATGGTACGCAGCCAGATCAGGCAAGAAATCGCCATAGAAATCACCAGCACAATTGCACCAGCAAAAATCCATTTGGAAAGCAAATAAGCCTGCCCATTTTCATGGCCAGATTCGGCAATAATTTCAGAGGTATGCTGTAGGTATTGCACAAAATCAGCTTCAAACAGATCCTGAGTTTTCTGGGTCGGTTGATCCATAAACTCTTGTAACTTGCCGGCTTCGAGGAACACGATCAATTCCCGCAGCGCCGCGCGTAAATTCTGATAGCTGGCTTGTGTCGCGTCGGTTAATTCAACGGCGCTGGCATCAACACGGGGTACAGCCAGGAATTGGTTAAAGTAGAGATCTGCTTTCTGTAACGAACTGCGGGCATTGCCCATTAATTCGTTGACCTTTTCCTGTGGTACGTTGAGAGCCGCACGGGTAGCCGCGCGGTTTAAGGTATTACGAGCCTGAAGCAAGGATACCCAACTCAGGCTTAATGCATCCCGTTGCTGGCTACTCAGATCCACTCGGTTGAGATTTTGGTTGTCTGCACGAAAAGCAGTAAACGACAGACCACTTGATATCAACTGTATAGAGCAAATCATCATCAGTAACAGGAAAAAGCTGGTAGAAATCCGGATTCGGCCAAACATCGTAACCTCTTCTCAGCCGGCTCTAAGGCCGGCTTTTAATATTATATTTTGTAGGGTCTAGAAAGTTTCCCAATTCTCTTGCAGGTCACTTCCCAGTGTTTTTTTAGCAGTACCGGTCTGTTCCACTACCGGCTGCTTGGTTCTTCTCACATCTTTATTACTATTACCGTTATCCACCCGCAGGATGAAAACAGACATCGATTGGGTCAGCAGGCTGGCCTGCTCTTCCAAAGCCGCAGCGGCGGAAGCAGATTCTTCAACCAACGAGGCGTTTTGTTGCGTTACGCGGTCCATTTCTGTCACCGCCTGACCAACCTGATCAATACCGCGACTTTGTTCATCAGAGGCGGAAGCGATTTCGCCCATGATGTCAGTGACGCGGGTCACTGCATTCACAATGTCACCCATGGTTTCCCCGGCGCTTTCTACCAGCACGGAGCCCATGTCTACCCGGTTAACCGAGTCTTCGATCAGACCTTTAATTTCTTTTGCCGCCTGTGCACTACGCTGCGCCAGGTTACGAACTTCACCCGCTACCACCGCGAAGCCTCGACCTTGCTCACCGGCGCGCGCGGCTTCTACCGCGGCGTTCAACGCCAGAATGTTGGTCTGGAAAGCAATACCATCAATTACGCTGGTAATATCGGCGATCTTCTGTGAACTACCGGCAATGTCATGCATGGTTTGCACCACGTTAGCCACCACTTTGCCGCCTTTTTGCGCGGTTTCAGAGGCGCTCAGAGCCAATTGGCTTGCCTGACGAGCGTTTTCGGCATTCTGTTTCACTGTTGCGGTCAGCTGTTCCATGCTGGCGGCGGTTTCTTCCAGAGAAGCGGCCTGCTGTTCAGTACGAGCAGACAAATCGTTGTTACCCGCAGCGATTTCAGATGCGCCACTATAAATAGCATCGGCACCCATACGCACGCCGCTCACGGTGTTGATCAGTTCTGACTGCATGTTTTTCAAACTGGCTGCCAACGCGCCCATTTCGTTACGACCCAGCACTTCGATCGGCTGAGTCAGATCACCGCCAGCGATGTGTTTGATGTGTTCAATCAAACGATTTAACGGATTAATCAGAATGTGTTGGATACCGAACCAAACGATCAGCATCACTGCTACTACCGCGATCAGAATCGCAATCAGGATACCCATAGCAACGGTGAATGACTTATTACTGTCTTCTACCGCTGAGGCATACAGGTTGTCGTTTAGCATACGGTAAGCGGTGTAATCTTTTTCAAAGGCGTCCTGGAAACTGGTGGTCGGCTGATCGAAGAACTCTTTGATTTTGCCGGCTTCCATTAACTGGATCAGTTCGGCCAACGCGCCTACGTATGCATCGTAAGTCTGTTTCATGCGTTGGGTACTTTCAGCGCTCTGTCGGCTATCCACTGGAATCTGTTCGAAATCAGCGTAACTTTTTTGCGCTTTAACCAGCGTGTCTTTCGCCAAGGTCAACAACTCAGGCAACGGCGTACCGCTACCGGTACCGTTCGCATCCGCCATATAGCGAATCCCCGCGCGGTTCAGGGTATTTCGGGTTTGAACCAGATTGACCCAGCTATCGCTCAGTGAAGATTGTTGCTGACGAATAACCTGCAAAACGGCAAAGTTTTCTTTATCGTTTTTGAGGGCATTAAAGAAAAGCCCGCCAGAAATAAGCTGTAAGGCACCAAATAACACCAACACCAGCAATAAACTGGTGACTACTTTCATACGCTTGAACATGTTATCCCTTCATAAGTACGTCAAATCAAAAGTACGTCAATTACATGTGTTATCGGCAGCGGCAGGGGGAACTTTACCTGAGGGCACAACTATTATTTTGCGGCACCTGAAGGGAGCTATTGAGCGGCAGACACGGTATTCACCTGTAAAAAAGCGGGGTTTCCCCCGCTGGTATCTACTTAACCTTTCGCAACGCTGTCGATTAACGACATTTCTTCGCTACTCAACAGCTTTTCGATATCCACCAAAATCAGCATTCTTTCCCCGAGAGAGCCAAGGCCCGTCAGGTATTCAGTTGCCAGAGTCACGGCAAACTCAGGTGCCGGGCGGATTTGCTCGTTAGTTAATGACAGCACGTCGGACACGCCGTCAACCACGATACCCACCACGCGCTGATCGAAATTCAAGACGATCACCACGGTATTTTCGTTGTAAGACACGTTGTTCTGCGCGAACTTCACGCGCAGATCGATAATCGGCACAATGACGCCGCGCAGGTTGGTGACGCCTTTAATAAACGCCGGGGTGTTTGCAATGCGCGTGACCTGATCGTAACCGCGAATTTCCTGCACTTTCAGAATATCAATGCCGTACTCTTCATCACCCAGCGTAAAAATCAGGAATTCTTGTCCTACCGTTTCGCCAGCCAATTTAGTGACGGTTGCTAGTCCTGCCATGTTTCTACCCTTCAATCAATAGGTTGAATTTATAATCTATTCCACGAAGCCGTTTAGCCCGGCCAGCGCGATTAAACTCAACTAACCGCACGGCGTGAATAGATTGTTATGCTTATATTCAGGACTGCCAACCTTAGTCGGCATCCTGTGTCCATATTCGGACTGGCTACGCGGCATCCTCAACGGATACACGCTTTTCCCGGTTTAACGCCTGTAGAGCAGAAACATCCACGATCAGAGCAACGCTGCCGTCCCCCAGAATGGTTGCGGCAGAAATACCCGGCACTTTGCGATAGTTACTTTCCAGGTTTTTCACTACCACCTGATGCTGACCAATCAACTGATCGACCAACAGCGCATAACGACGGCCTGCACTTTGCAGAATCACCACAATGCCCTGAGTGGCTTCGGTTTTAGCATTAGGAACGTCAAACACCCGGTATAGCTCAACCAAAGGAAGATACTCACCGCGTACCTGTAATACGCGCTCGCCGCCAGCCAACGGATGCAAATCCTCCGCCTGAGGTTGCAGAGATTCCATAACCGCATTCAATGGCAGAATGAACACTTCATCATTCACTTTGACCGACATACCGTCCAGAATCGCCAGCGTTAGCGGCAGCAGGATGCGAATAGACGTGCCCTTCCCTGCCTGGAAACTGACTTGCACATGGCCGCCCATTTCCTGAATATTTCGTTTCACTACGTCCATGCCCACGCCGCGGCCGGAAACATCCGTTACCTGCTCAGCGGTGGAAAAGCCCGGTGCAAAAATCAACATGCCGACGTCTTCATCGCTCATGTGTTCATTCACCGCCATGCCTTGAGACATCGCTTTAGCCAGAATTTTTTGACGATTCAGACCGGCGCCGTCATCGATCACCTCAATACAGATATTGCCGCCCTGATGCTCCGCCGACAGCGTCAGATTGCCGACCGGGGATTTACCTGCTGCAATACGGGTTTCAGGATTTTCAACGCCGTGATCCAGACTGTTACGCACCAAATGCGTTAACGGATCGATAATGCGTTCGATCAGGCTCTTGTCCAGCTCGGTAGAACTGCCCAATAACGTCAGTTCTACTTGCTTATTCAGCTTGCTGGCCAGATCGCGAACTAAACGCGGGAAGCGGCTGAATACATATTCCATCGGCATCATACGAATCGACATTACCGACTCTTGCAGATCCCGAGCGTTACGCTCCAACTGCCCCATGCTGTTAAGCAGATCGCCATGAGCTACCGGATCCAGAGTGCTGGAACGCTGGGCCAACATGGATTGGGTGATCACTAATTCACCCACCAGATTGATCAATTGGTCAACCTTCTCAACCGCTACGCGAATACTGGTTGATTCGCTGGCTTTTGGCCGCGGTTTCGCTGGCTCAGCGCCGGTAGCCGGAGCCGGTTTCACCGCTTCCGCTACCGGTGCAGCGGCTGTAACAGGCGCCGCTTCCACTGCTGGCGCACTTGCCGCAGGTGCATTTGTCGCTGGTATAACAACGTCCGCTACTGCCGGTGCTTCTACAAAACTGATTTGTTCCGGTTCCAAAACGAAGCACAGCACGGCACAAATATCGTCTTCACTCACTGAAGTTATCAGCGTCGCTTCCAGGCTGTTTTCACCCTGATGAGGGTCTTTCACTTCCCCCAGATTGCCCAGTTCTTCCAGCATCAGCGGGATTTCCTGTGGCTTCAGGCCAGACAGGCAAATACGCATTCCTCCCTGAACCAGAGCCGGGGTCGCTGTGGTTTTAGCCTCGTTAGCCGCCGCAGGTGCGTTAGCCGCAGCCGCCGGTTCTAATGCTTCAAGTGCCAGTTGGCGCAATGCCTGACAGATATATTCAAAGCTATCCCGATTGGGTTCTTGGGAGGTTTTATAGGCGTCCAACTGTTCTTGCATGATGTCTTTTGTTTCCAAAAACAGGTTGATGATGTCAGTGCTCAGGCGCATTTCATTGCGTCTGGCACCATCCAACAAGTTTTCCAGCAGATGGGTTGTTTCTTGTAACACGGTAAAGCCGAAGGTTGCGGCCCCGCCCTTGATTGAATGCGCTGCACGAAAAATCGCATTGAGCTGTTCATTATCAGGCGCTAATGGGTCCAGCAATAACAGGTGCTGTTCCATGTCTGCCAGCAGTTCGTCTGCTTCATCAAAGAATGTTTGATAAAACGCGGTAATATCCATGCTCACGTTGTCACCTCTACTGTGCGTCGCGGCTTGTCGGAGAGACAGGTACTTGAGATTCAGGTGCAGCTGGCAACGATGTTGTTGGCCCAGTGGCGACTGAGGTAGCCGTCTCCGTATTCGGTTGTGGTGGCTCTGCTGCCGGCGGCGGAGTGACATCCGCGCCGACCGGCGGTGTCGCTACCGGTGCGTCAGGTGCTGCCACTGAATTCCCCACTACCGGCGACTCAGCAACCGGCGCAGATTGTGTTGTTACCGCAGATACAGCTGGCTCGACGGCCGGTGCGGCCTGCGGTGCAACCGTTGCAGTGGACTCCGTTCCTGCGACAGGTTGTGCACTGGATTCGAGCTGTTTCAAACCTTCAGCTTTCTCAATATCCAGCGCTTTGTTATCCAGATTTTCGTGTTCAATGCTTTGCTGCGTCTGTTTGTTCAACACCAAAATACTGATGCGTCGGTTCACTGGATCGGTGGCTCTCTGCTCCTTTAACCCCATTGTAGACGCCATGCCCACCACCCGCAGCACCTTCCCTTCCGACAACCCGCCGGTCAGCAATTCGCGTCGTGAAGCATTAGCACGATCGGCAGAGAGCTCCCAGTTACTGTAACCTCGTTCACCGTTGGCATAAGGCAAATCATCGGTATGGCCTGACAGACTGATTTTATTCGGAATATCATTCAAAATTGGCGCAATCGCCCGCAGAATATCGCGCATGTACGGCTCAACCTGCGCGCTGCCCATCTGGAACATAGGCCGATTTTGACTATCAATAATTTGAATGCGTAACCCTTCATCCATCATGTTAATCAGTAGGTGTGGACGTAGCGCTTTCAGGCGAGGATCGGACTCAATCAGTTCGTCCAGCTTCTCGCGCAGTTTATTCAACCGATTTTCTTCCTGCCGGGCTTCGGCCGATTTGCTTACTTTCCTCACTTCGCCCTGTTGTTGGGTGGGATCGTCACCACCGCCAGGTATCGGGCTAGTGCTGGAGCTGCTTTTATCACCGCTGGTTAAAGCCACCTTCAACGGCGTACGGAAATATTCTGCAATCTGCGTCAGCTCTTGGGGGCTGGAAATCGACAGTAACCACATCACCAAAAAGAAAGCCATCATCGCTGTCATAAAGTCAGCATAAGCAATCTTCCATGAGCCGCCGTGATGGCCTCCCCCATGTTTGCCTTTACGCCTCTTAACCAGAATAACGGGGTGATTCTGATGCTTCATGCGTCCTCTTCTGTCGCTTGAGGTGCAGGAGCTTTCACTCTACGCACATGTTCTTCTAGCTCGATAAATGACGGGCGCTCGGTGGTGTAAAGGGTTTTGCGGCCAAACTCTACGGCGATTTGCGGCGCATAGCCGTTCAGACTGGAAAGCAGCGTCACCTTGATGCACTGCATCATTTTGGTCGTTTCAGCACTTTGCTGACGCAATAGGGTTGCCAGCGGAGAAACAAAGCCGTAAGCCAATAAAATACCGAGGAAAGTACCAACCATTGCATGAGCAATTAACGCGCCCAGTTCAGCCGCAGGTCTATCCGCAGAAGCCAGGGCATGAACAACCCCCATCACCGCGGCCACAATACCGAAAGCGGGTAATGAATCGCCCGCCATGGCCAAGCTACCGGCGGGGACTTCGCTTTCCTGTTCGAAGGTCTCTATTTCTTCTTCCATCAGCGCTTCAATTTCGAAGGCATTCATATTTCCGCTGACTATTAAACGCAAATAGTCGGTAATAAACTCGACTAATATTTTATCGGCGAGAATACGGGGATAATTAGAGAAAATTTCACTTTGCTGGGGATCTTCAATATCATTTTCGAGTGACAACATCCCCTGCTGACGCGATTTAGCTAATAACCGATACAACAATGCCATTAAATCCATATATAGCACTTTGTTATATTTAGATCTGCGCAATAGCTTCGGCATTGCGCGCAATGTGGCTTTTATCGCTTTACCGTTGTTACCAACAATAAATGCCCCAATACCGGCACCAGCGATAATTAAAAATTCCGACGGCTGATAGAGCGCACCAAGGTGGCCCCCTACCATCATGTAGCCACCGAGTACCGCACCTAGTACCACGATATAACCCAAAATAACTAACACGTGACATCCTTAGCAAAGTGTGTGGGTGGAAGGTGAGGTGTTTTGCGGAGTTTAAGATCCATCGAAAGTCGCTAGTATCAGGCAAACCGAGTATCCATACCGGGCCTGCCTGACAAAAATCTAACAATCAAATCTCACTTAAACTGCGCGTCTAACCTGCTCATCCAGCAGTTGTGTAGTTATATCGGCAGGTTGCGGAGAAAGTTTACGTTTTTTTACTGCGCGGGAAGGAGGCTGGCAAAGACTACAGACAAAACTGTTACGCGGTTGATGGGCGTGGGTGATAAAAGTCCCCCCACAGCAGCTACAGCCAGATAGCTGCAACATACCGCTATCAACGAATCTCACTAAAGTCCAGGCACGGGTCAAAGCCAGTAACGGCGGCTCTTCCACCCGATCCGGGCATTGTTCCAAATAGAGCCGATAAGCTTTAATAACCGCTTCAACGCCGGTGCATTGCCCACTTTTCAGTAAGAAACTGTAGGCATTATAAAACATCGATGAATGAATATTTTGTTCCCACGTCATGAACCAATCCGTCGAGAATGGCAACATTCCCTTCGGCGGCGGACTGCCTCGTAGCTCTTTGTAAAGTTTAATCAGACGGCCACGACTGAGCTGAGTTTCACTTTCTAGCATTTGCAAACGCGCACCTAAGGTAATCAGCTCCATTGCGAGATGAATATCTTTGGCTTCCTGAACAATACTTTTCTCAACCATCGTCATGCTCTTTTTTTAGACGCACTACCGTCTTTCAACGATAACTCATGCAGTAAGTGGCTTGACAATAAAATCCCAGTATGGATTTGCTGCAAATCATCCACGCGAGATTCTTTCGTCAGATGATGAATAGTGTTGTGATCGTTAAAGCGGAAATGGCAAACTAATTGATTGGTTTCCGCCAATTTAACCATTTGAGGCAACGTTAATTGAGATAATGCGTCGGCCATAGTATCCGTGATACCTAAACGAAACATGGCAGATGCTTTCTCATCATTAATTAAACGCTGTGCTAAAAGTAAATATGACAAATTAATATCATAAATATGTTTGAGTAATTCAGACGTACTCATCTTATACATCCCGACAGATTATGTTTTAAAACATAAGTTGGGTGAAGGTGTTTATCACCCATGACCAGGGATCCTTCCCGTTATACCGTTTATTAAAACGTATAGAACTAAAAGTAATTAAAAGACTACTGGTATCACAGAAAAAAACCATTTTGTTACGTAGCCTCATGTCAGACGCTTGGGCTACAGTATTTTTCGACCGTTCTATTATTGCGTCATGTTCATGAAACTTTTCTTACAAATATTAGGAATATTCCTAAAGAGGGCCAACTCTACTCCCGAATCGTCGGCACATACAACGTGAGTAGTGATTTATTTTAAATGTAATGTGACACAAGTCACAAAAATAAAATATAATTTTCTGAAATATGGTGTAGCTAGCTTATTTTTTGATCAATTTGACGGTTAAAAAACAAGCCCAAGTCAGAAACCGTCTTAAAATCCAATCATATAAGCCTAATTCTTAGCTTTTTTAGATCAATTCGAACAAAAACATCACCAAACCAAAATAACGGAGCATAAATCTGCCATGAGGCGGGAATCCCAGAATTAATCGCTATTAAGTAAATTAAATGATCGTCAAAACTATAAATAACTTAAGTAAACTATATTTTTTCCCGAGTAATCGCGACGATTAAAAACCATTAGCAGCCACTTAATAAGTGTTCGAATAATAACCAACTAGGAATAATCGGTTAAAAATGTCCAAAAGAGGTCTGGAAAGCCACAACAGACGTAACAAAACATTTCAGATAGCGTCATTGTCTACTGCGCTTGGAGAGAATTTATTAAATGTGGTACATACCCATACTTTTTGCAAAGGTATAATCTCGTTTTGGGTAAAATTTACACATAAAAACCGTTTATAAGGTCATTTTGCATACGATTGGCGCTATTTTATGCTATGAATTTAACAAAAAGATTAACTGTGAAGCAGATCTCATCCTCAAGCCGGCCTATCCCCTACTCTTTAGCTATGATGTTGTTTAGTGGAGAGAATAATGAAATATCAAAATGTACTGGTTGCTGTTTCACTTTCGCCGGACAGCCAGCAATTAGTCGACAAGGCGGTTTCAATCGTTCGCCCACATAACGGTATTATTTCTTTGGTCACGCTGACTACCGAACCGGAAATGTATAATAACTTTGCAGCGCCAATGCTGGGCGATCTGCGCAACCTGTTACAGGAAGAAGCTCGCTTATTTATGGCTGAGTTACAGGCCAAAACCAATTATCCCATTGCTGAAATGGCCATTCTCCACGGCGAATTAGCGGATAGCCTGAATTACGTCAGTAATAAACGGCAAATAGACTTGGTTATTTGCGGCCATCATAGCGCCAGCATGATGAATAAAATTTATTGCTCAGCTACCCGATTAATCAATGCCAGCCGCGTTGATGTCCTGATCGTCCCGCTATAACGGCTGCGCCTTACTGAGGCATTTTGCGTAATACCCATTATTCTTTTTGCAGCACCTAACGAGGTTTGCGCTAGCCGCACCTCATTCAGATCTGTCAAACGAGCAAGGAACTCAACATGCCTCAAGATAAAATCCATAACCGTCGTATTGTGCTGGCCTCCAGACCCAAAGGCGCACCGACAGCGGATAATTTTCGTTTAGAGATCAGAGATATCCCTCAGCCAGCGGCAGGACAGATCTTGCTGAGAACCCGCTATTTATCTCTCGATCCTTATATGCGTGGTCGCATGAGCGATGCCCCATCATATGCCCCTCCAGTTGCCATTGACGACGTGATGGTTGGCGGCACGGTTTCCCGGGTTGAAGCCTCGCAACATCCTGATTTTAAAGTCGGTGATTGGGTATTGTCCGTTAACGGATGGCAGGATTACGCGGTTTCTGACGGCAGCAATGTGAAAAACCTTGGCCCATTACTGTCTCATCCTTCTCGCTCACTTGGTGTTTTGGGCATGCCTGGATTTACCGCCTATATGGGATTACTGGATATAGGTCAGCCAAAAGAAGGCGAAACACTGGTGGTGGCGGCTGCCAGCGGCGCGGTAGGTTCTGTTGTTGGACAAATTGGGAAAATTAAAGGCTGCCGTGTAGTTGGCATTGCCGGTGGCACAGAAAAATGTCGCTATGTGGTAGAAGAACTGGGATTTGACGTCTGCATTGATCATCAATCTACTGATTTTCCTCAGCAATTAGCTAAAGCCTGCTCTGACGGTATAGATATTTACTACGAAAACGTCGGCGGTGCCGTATTCGATGCGGTCTTACCTCTGCTAAACACCCAAGCACGTATTCCTGTTTGCGGCATTATTTCACAGTATAACGCCACCGCATTACCTGACGGCCCAGATCGCCTGCCGTTATTGCAAGGTCTGATTTTACGTAAACGCATCAGAATGCAGGGGTTCATCATTTTTGACGACTATGCTCATCACTACGGCGAATTCATCAAACAGATGAACGAATGGCTCGAACAGGGCAAGATCAAATTCCGCGAAGATTTAGTTGATGGATTGGAGAATGCCCCACAGGCCTTTATGGGTCTGCTACAAGGTAAGAACTTTGGTAAGTTGGTTATTCGCGTGAGCAACGAATAAACAATAAAACCGGGGTCAGAAGACCCCGGTGAATAATTGTACGACGCCGTTTAATCAGAATCTTTAATTTACAGCCACTCCCCAAAGCGACGGATATAGAATCGCTTCATCAATTGCGCAACCACGCAATAACTAATCAATGTACCCGCTAACCACGGGAAATATTGCCACGGCAGCGGCTGCAGACCGACCAGCGCGCCAAGAGGTGAGAACGGAATATAAATACCAATCGCCATAACCAATCCGGTCATCAATAAAACCGGCAACGCAGCAGTACTTTGGATAAACGGAATTTTTTGCGTGCGCAACATATGCACAACCAATGTTTGCGAGAGTAGCCCCTCAATAAACCAGCCAGACTGGAATAGCGCCTGATGCTCTACGCTATTAGCCGCGAAGACAAACCACATTAATGCGTAAGTAGTAATATCAAAAATAGACGAGGTTGGGCCAATCCATAGCATAAAGCGGCCAATGTTTTTCGCATCCCACTTACGCGGTTTGCGCAAAAATTCTTTATCCATTTTATCCCAAGGCAATGATAGCTGGGAAATATCGTACATCAGATTTTGCAGCAGTAAATGAATCGCCAACATCGGCAAAAAAGGAATAAAAGCACTGGCAACCAATACGGAAAACACATTGCCGAAGTTGGAACTGGCGGTCATGTTTAGGTATTTGATGATATTACCAAAGGTTTCTCGCCCTTTGATTACGCCCTCCTCCAGCACCATCAGATTTTTTTCCAGCAAAATGATATCCGCGGATTCTTTCGCTATATCGGTTGCGGTATCAACGGAAATTCCCACGTCTGCATCGCGCAACGCCGGAGCATCATTGATACCATCGCCGAGGAAACCGACCGTATGCCCGTTGGCCTGCAACATTTTCAATACGCGAGATTTTTGTAATGGTGTTAGTTTGGTGAATACCGTGCGCAACTCGACTTCACGCGCCAGCGTTTCATCATCCATCAATTCAATATCGCTGCCACCGAGTGGTTCTCCCGGTTCCAAACCAACATCGCGACAAATTTTGCTGGTGATAATCGGGTTATCGCCGGTTAAAACTTTTACCGCTACGCCATTTTCACGCAGTGCAGCAATGGCCGCCGCCGCACTTTCCTTTGGCGGATCGAGGAACGTCAACACCCCTTCGACAATCAGCTCTTTTTCATCGTGAATACTGAGTGGAACATTGCTGACCTGCGATCCCATATCCCGAGTTGCTAGCAGCAGAACCCGGAAACCGTCCTGATTATATTGGCTGGCTAGTGTCAGCAATGCCTGCCGACGCGCATCATTCATCGGCAAAATCTGATCGCCATCGCGAATATGGCTACAGATTTGGAGCATTTCTTCCACCGCACCTTTGCAGATCAACTGCTGCCGCTGATCCTTATCTTTCACCACAATCGACAAGCGGCGACGCACAAAATCGAAAGGTAATTCATCGACTTTATTGTAACTACGCAAAGGATCGATAACTGATTTACCGCGGCCAAAACTGATAACCGCCTGATCCATCAGATTCCGCATACCGCTTTGATGATAGCTATTGAGCCAGGCCAGTTGCAGGACCCGAGTATCGTTACAGCCTTTCGCATCTAAATGATGTTCCAGAATGATACGATCCTGAGTCAATGTGCCAGTTTTATCGGTGCACAACACATCCATCGCGCCGAAATTTTGTATAGCATTTAGTCGCTTAACAACCACTTTTCTTTTGGCCATGGCGATTGCGCCTTTTGCCAGGTTAGAGCTGACAATCATTGGCAACATTTCTGGCGTTAAGCCCACGGCAACCGCTAAGGCAAATAATGCCGCTTCCGTCCAATCACCTTTGGTAAAACCATTAATCAGTAAAACAATCGGAACCATAACCAGCATAAATCGGATCAATAACCAGCTAACACTGTTGACGCCACGGTCAAATGCGGTTTGAGAACGCGTTCCTACGATAGATTTCGCCAGCGAACCAAAATAGGTATGCCCTCCGGTAGCCACGACCACCGCGGTCGCCGTTCCACTCGCCACGTTGGTTCCCATCAAACAAACGTTAGATAATTCCAGCAGCTCACTTTCACTACAGGCCTCCGAGGAGGTTGATTTTTGGCTTACACAGCTTAATGCATCGTATTTTTCGATAGGAATTGCTTCACCAGTCAAAATTGCCTGACTGATAAACAGATCCCTTGAAGAAACCAATCTGAGATCAGCAGGAACCATATCTCCAGCAGACAAATAAATAATATCCCCCGGAACCAATTCTTTAATCGACACTTCCCTTTTAACCGGCTGCACGCTGTGTTTTTCACGACGCATTACCGTTGCGGTAGTTCTTACCATCGATTTCAAGGCTTCTGCCGCTTTATTGGTACGGTATTCTTGCCAGAATCGCAAAAATCCGCTCAGCAGTACCATAATCACAATAATAAATACGCCGGTAAGATCGGTTTCTTCCCCTTGTTTCATCGGCAGCCAGTAATCAGTGAAGAAACTGATCGCCGCCAGTACCATTAGGACAAAAATAAACGGATTATTAAAAGCAGCGACCAGCTGTATCAACGCATGTGGGGCTTTATCATGAGCAACTTCATTTGCGCCATATTGCTCAAGGCGTTCCTGGGCATCCTCTTCGGTTAAACCATTTAAATTGGCATTCAATTTGGATAAGGTTAAATCCAGACTATTTTTGGCCTCTTGTGCAACGACAAAAGGTTTGTTTTTTTCACGGCGATAATTTTCCGCTTGCCCTGTTTTCATTAATTTGGTCATAACGCATCTCTTTTTATTTCATACTCATCACGCAGGGTTTATCCTCCCAATTATTTTGAGAATAAACTGACGTCGAGATTTATTTATTGCGTTGCCAACCAGATTAATTTAAATCGAAATTAACAACGCTTGATTAATTTAACTCCGGGGTGCTCGTCCATAACGGCTCCTTACTACCACTTGGGTGAGAATAGTTTATTATTTATGATTAATAGTTTTGCCAGATAACAGTAAAATTTCATATGGGCAATTCTGATGCCACTCGCCAATGAACCGCGCTGACGCTTCTTTCCAGACTAACGCGACAAACAATGCCTTCTATTTCTTTTTGCGCCGCTGGCGTTGCCATTATTTCGGCACACACTTCTAATTGACCGGGACGAGAAATATCTGCGCTACATAAAGATTGCAAACGCAGTGCCATTCCATTCAATCCCTGCAATATTAATGTTCTCACCAATATTTCATCTTCAGTGCCGCAGGTTACCTGAATACGATAACGAACTTCCAGATCGAGAGCCTGTTGTTGGGGCTGTAGATTAATTCGATGAGCAGCTTCGCGCAGTAATATATTAGCGCTCAAAATAATCGCAGTCGCACACACCGCATGCCAGACAAGCCCAAGTCCGCAAAGAACGCCCACCGCAGCGGAACACCACAGAGTCGCCGCCGTGTTCAAACCGCGAATATTCATGCCGTCGCGCATAATAACACCGGCGCCCAAAAAACCGATCCCAGAAACAATTTGTGCGGCAATTCGCCCCGGACTATCCGGAGATGTTACGGCAGAGCTAAGAACAAATATCGCAGCGCCTGTAGCAACCAAAGCATAAGTGCGTAATCCCGCCATACGCTGACGCCATTGACGCTCAGCGCCAATTAATGCGCCCAAAGCCGTAGCGAGTAATATATTTAAGACGAACGGAGTCAATGACATGATTCTATCCACATTATTAATGGAAGAGTAATCATGTGCTATTTAGCACACAGGTAATTGTGCCGAGAGAATACTCAGCAATTAACTGATGTGAAAACCAGGAGGAAATAGAGAGTGACCGTTGAATACCATAATAAAATCCAAATAAACTCTTTCGATGATAAAACCATCGACTATTTATAATTCACTAGGGTATGCACAGTTCAGAATAAAACTTGAGGGTGCTGCCCGCCATGTTCGGCAAGCAACAAATCAGAAGGAGATGAGTCAGCTTGCCTTGCTTATTTGACTACAACTTTGGGTGTCCATTAATTCTCTCCACTGAAATTTCGCATAATTATAGGTTCGGGGAATAAATATGTAAAGCGAGGTTTTTTCAACAAATCATAAACGACAATAATTCATTAGGAAATATAATTAAAAACTTCGTTTACGTTGATAATTAAGTGTATTTCGCTTAAAAAAGGAAAATATTCTTATCATTGAATTTATTGCTCAAGGAAAAAATAATCTTCTGGCGTTCAATTAAGCCGGCTTATGAGTTTCCGTAATGCCACAGCGCACCTGATTTTTGCTCTCCCGCGCAGGGAACCAAAACATTTTTAGCTCCCCTATCACGAATTTACTCGTTTCAGTGACGGCTAACTCAGAAAGATTAACAAAAGCCCAAGCCCTGTATGAGACATTGCATCGCTTCGCGTATCTTATCCTTCGCAAAGATAATCGTGTTTATCCCTACCGCTCCCTGTAACTCAATCTGTATAAAGAATTCAATCTGTCGGGTTGTCGGGTTGTCAGGTTGTCAGGTTGTCAGGTTGTCAGGTTGTCAGGTTGTCAGGTTGTCAGCATTTTAGAGCTGATGTTCCCTTACTCAAGCATAAGTTCACAGCCACCAGCAGTTCTTTCATTCGTAGGAGCGCTATTGCATTAGCTATCGTACTTCGCTCGGGCCATTCAACCAGAGCGTGAGGAAGGCAAGGAAGATGAAAAACAGCAAGTTACCGCGATACTGTATTAAGCCAATCCAGTTTTTCTGATAAATCCCTTGGTAAATTTGCAGCTTTATCGGCCTTATAGGTTCCATTCTTTAGTTTTATGAACGTATTTAATCAGTTTTGCGATCTCTGTCGCATATATAACCCTAAGCATTTCGGGTCAATGGCCGATAGGTTTTAAAAGTACTCTATGCAGTTTATGTAGTTAATTACCAATGTGAATAAAGTTCTGTCCGGTTCCTACCTCTCCCTTCGATCGCCTTTAAGACGGAAATAATAATGAAAAGTGGAAGTACACAGCAATTAATAGATACAGCCACGCCTTCGCAGGCAAAAGTCATATTTATTAATAATATCCGCCTGGTTACTCTGTTTGTGGCAATTCTGGCTGGCATACTGGCACTGTTTGCCGTGGCCATTGGCACATCTAGCTACTTCTTAAAACAAAGTAATCAGTATCTTGAGCACGCTACTAAAGAGGTGGACATTCGTCTAGGTTTATCCAACAGCTCAGATTATCTCCGAGCGGCACGCTTAATTTTGATTCAGGCCGCTTCTGCCGCACGCATTGGCGACACGGAAAGTTATCAATCCGGTTTAAAAACGGCGGAGAATCGTCTGGCTGAATCGCAAAAGATGTTTGATCTTTACTTCAATCGCCCAGGTAAAGATAAAAATGAGTTAGCTCTGGATATACCGCTTAAGAAAGCTTACGAACAATATCGCAGCGAAGGGATGATGCCGATGTTGGATGCCTCACAACAGGGGCACTTTGAGGAAGTTATTTCTCTCGAAGCGGAAAAGCTTAAACAGTTAGATATGGCCTATAACGAACCTTTGCTCGCCAGCATTAATTATCTTGCCGAGCAAGCCAATCAGATAAATCAATCGGCTAAACAAGGGGCTCGGTTAGGTTATATCTTGATGGGCGGAGCCTTCATTTTCACCGTGGTTCTTACTTTGGTGACTTTTTTAGTCATTAGTAAAGTTATCATCAAGCCCATGAATGTGCTGGTCACCCGCATCCAACGGATTGCCGATGGCGACCTGACTCAACCGACTATTCCATTCGGCAAAAATGAAATTGGCCTACTCGGCAGCAACATTCAGCTGATGCAGGAATCATTATCCCGAACCGTTGAATCTGTCAGAAATAGCGCAGATTCTATCTATCAAGGGACCAGTGAAATAGCGTCTGGAAATACCGACCTATCAGCACGAACAGAGCAACAGGCCGCATCTTTGGAACAAACTGCCGCCAGCATGGAACAGCTAACCGCCACGGTAAAACAAAACTCTGAAAACGCTCATCATGCCAGCCAACTGGCAGCCAATGCCTCCAGCAAAGCTCGTGAAGGCGGTGATATTGTCAGCGATGTCGTGAGCACGATGGATAAAATATCCCTTAGCTCAATGAAAATCGCAGATATTACCAATGTTATCAATAGCATAGCATTCCAGACCAATATTCTGGCGCTAAACGCGGCTGTCGAAGCCGCCCGAGCAGGAGAGCAGGGACGTGGATTTGCGGTTGTCGCTAGTGAAGTTCGTCACTTGGCTCAACGTAGTGCGGACGCGGCCAAAGAAATAGAATGTCTGATTGAAGCTTCCGTTGATCTGGTCGGCGACGGTTCGATTTTGGTTTCTGACGCAGGCAAAGCGATGAAAGAGATTGTAACTGCGGTCACTCATGTTACGGATATTATGGGTGAAATTGCCTCTGCATCCGATGAACAAAGTCGGGGCATTAGTCAGGTAGCTCAGGCAGTTTCTGAAATGGATAATGTCACGCAGCAAAATGCCTCTTTAGTGCAGGAAGCGTCAGCGGCGGCGGCATCACTAGAGCAGCAGGCATCAATGCTGACTCACGCAGTGGCTGTTTTCCAATTAAATAGCAAAGGTAAAAACACGGGTGGACAACCCGCAAGTAACGCCAAGACAAGCAATAATTTTAATGCTAAAAAACCAGAACTGGATACGGAAAACTGGGAAACATTTTAAGCGAGTTACTCATGCCGATTAACTCTCTATATATCGGATATTCAATGTGTTAGCCGGTAGCAGGCTAACATTGATGTAAAAAAACCGGAGACAGGGAATCCCCTACTCCGGTTTCTTGTATATAGGCTTAATCAATTCAACGCGGTTCCACGAAAGTCCCGTCTTTGCTATCAATTTCGTTGAAGAACCAAACTCCCTCAGGATAATCCTTCAGTGAAACCAGATACATTACGCCCTCACTGAATTCCTCAACCTCAAGAACCACGCCTTCCCGTCTCGGGCCGCCGTCGGTTTTAACTGTCACTAGATCGTTAACTTTCATAGTCTTATCCTATCCTTAATCAATGCAACTAGTGTAGTACATAATACAGTGAGAATGATAAGGTTTACGCGTACCAGAGTGGTATGCAACGGTAATTACCGATAGGTAGTATTTTAAATAAGGAAGCGCTGATAGGTAGCTTTCGAGGATAGATTGTCTGGAGGAAGAACGGGATGTTGCAAACGGAACGTAAAACTTGAGTCATGGCCTATTACAGATAACAAAAAACCCGCCTGAGCGGGTTTTTTCAATTAATCAGCGAGAGGCCGATTAGATTGCAGTTACGTTTGCTGCAGACGGACCTTTAGCACCGTTCTCGATAGAGAACTGTACGTTCTGGCCTTCAGCCAGGGTCTTGAAGCCTTGATCTTGGATTGCAGAGAAGTGTACGAACACGTCTTTGCTGCCGTCAGCTGGAGTGATGAAACCGAAGCCTTTAGACTCGTTGAACCACTTTACTTGACCTTTCATCATGTTAGACATGTTTATTTCCTTAATTAAAAAATTTTTGCCACCATGGGCGTGTTATAGCCGGTTATCAGTCGTTACTTATGGAGGCACTATGAAGGAAATTCGTCAGTGAAGAGCTATCAACGATAACGCTTTAAATATGAACTACTTTACTCAAGATGTCGTGCATAAATAGGTCTGTACCACAGGCCGAGACGCATTAACTCATGACGGGCTTTTAATAGCAACTCTTTTTATTACAGGAACCGAATATTGTGATTCACATGCCTAAAATTAAGGCAAAGAAGCCATTTTTTATTCACTTCCCCCGGCCACAACCTGCCGCCAGAACCATTTCATTAAATACCACTACGCCTGATTATCCGGCATTGGCGCAGATGCTTGATGCTGATGCTTGACGCTTTTCACCCTAACCCATGCTTTTAGCTATCAACGCCATCAGTTAAACCAGCTTATCTATAAAATTGCATTAACTCTGCAGGTTTTAGCCCTACGCCCTTTTCCTTTTTATTGCCTATTGATTATTGAATAAAGATTATTGATTATTGCTCCTGGCTACTTGATTCTGGCTTCTGGCTTCTGGCTTCTGGCAGGCGATTTTAACCTTTTACTGCTGCGTTCAAAAATTTATGCCACAATTTTGCTATTATGTTCAGTAAGTTCTGTTGCTGAGAAGCTGTTTATGAAAACCAAATCCGTAACGCTCGATGATGTCGCACATTACGCGGGTGTATCCTATCAGACTGTTTCTCGCGTATTAAATCAGGCTCCGAATGTCTCAGACAAAACCAGAGCTAAAATAGAACAGGCAATGGCAGCACTGCACTATGTACCCAATCGCGTTGCCCAACAGCTGGCTGGTAAGAACAGCTGTACACTTGGGTTAGTCACAACCGATTTATCTTTACATGCGCCATCGCAGATTGCCTCTGCAATAAAGATAAAAGCCCGCCAATTAGGTTTTAGCGTCGTCATCGCCATGATTGATCATTTTGACGAGCAGGCCTGCCAGCGCGCTGTGAATGAACTCCTGGCTCAGCGAGTTGAGGGGATATTAATCAATGCGCCACTAACTCAGCAGCAAAGCGCCGAAATAACCCATCAATGCACCAATGTTCCCGTCATATTTCTGGACGTTGATCCGCAATCAACCGCTCATAGCGTGGTTTTTGACCCGTTTCATGGCGCCAGGCAAGGTGCCGAACATTTATTGGCGTTAGGGCATCAGAAAATAGTTCTGATCGCAGGCTCTAAAGACACAATTTCCTCCCAACTGCGCTATCAAGGCTGGTTAACCACATTAGCCTTGAGCGGCCTAAAGCCTCAGAAAGTGTTCTATGGAGACTGGAGCGCACACAGTGGCTATCTTTGCGCAAAATCCCTTTTACAAAGCGGCACCTCTTTTACCGCTATTCTGGTTGCCAGTGACCAGATGGCTTTGGGGGTTTTACGCGCCCTCCAGGAACAAGGTCTCAGCATTCCAAAAGATGTTTCCATAGTTGGATACGACGACACCGACGATAGTGCCTATTTTCACCCCCCTTTAACGACCGTCAGACAAGATTTTCGTCAGCTAGGCGAGAAAAGCCTGCAACAATTGGTCGCGTTACTGCGAACTAGCCATGGCATCCAGCTAAACTCTCTGCTTTTAAGCCCTGAACTTGTGCTTCGTCAAACAACAGCCCCAGTAAATAACGTTCCAATCATGTCACAAACTACACCACAAGAGCTTGCGGAACACAAATAGCGAATCGTCTGGGTACCTTGTAGTTCGAAATAAAATTACGTGTTATTGGCACACATATCATCAGCCATAAATAAATTTTACGAACCTTCTCGGAAAAAATTTTACGATTTTTTGCATAACCAAAAATAAATGCGATCTCACTCGCTTATTCATTTTTTACCCGTTTACAAGCGATTCCTTCCCCTTCAAGGTAAGCAAAACAAGAAATGTGAGCGCATAACATTTGTGTGGCTATATTTATGCGATTCAGTGTCGCCTATCGACTAAATGCAAGCCCCGATAATCAAACGGAAAAAGAAGGCTGAAAATGAATGCAGAGATAAGGCAAGGTAATCGAGAGAAATCACTGGCAAATATACTGTCTCGACGTGACTGGGAAAACCCAGGTATCACTCAATATAATCGACTGGATGCACATTCTCCCTTTCGCAGCTGGCGTGATGTTACTCAGGCTCGTGATGATACCGATTCGGCAAGTCTGCATTCTCTAAATGGATATTGGCATTTCAGTTATTTTGACCGCCCTGAGGCCGTTCCCGAGGATTGGATTACTCAGGACTTACCTAAATCAACTCTTTTACCTGTACCTTCAAATTGGCAGTTATTTGGTTTTGATACACCTATTTATACTAACGTCCAATATCCGATACCTGTTAATCCACCCTATGTACCTGACTTAAATCCCACGGGGTGTTATTCAACTGAATTCATGCTCAATCCCGACTGGCCAGCATCCGGTCAAACCCGCATCATTTTCGACGGTGTAAACTCGGCTTTTCACCTGTGGTGTAACGGCAACTGGGTTGGATATTCGCAAGACAGCCGCCTGCCTGCTGAATTCGATATTAGTCCCTATCTTCAAACCGGAAGTAACCGCATTGCCGTGTTGGTCTTGCGCTGGAGTGATGGCAGCTATCTTGAAGATCAGGACATGTGGCGTATGAGCGGGATTTTCCGCGACGTGACGTTGCTGCATAAACCAGATATCCATCTGTCTAATATCCAGATTAAGACACTACTGGCACCTGGTTTTCGCTCCGCGGAGCTCTCCGTTATGGCGGCGATCAATTTGCCTCTATTGCAACCTCATATTGCCGACAATTATTTGATAAAGGCTCAGCTTTGGCTAAATGATGTTCTGATTGGGCAGCAAGAACAGGACATGGGGAGCAAAACAATTGATGAACGAGGTAACTATCCGGAACGTGTCGAATTGGTACTACCGGTAGAATCGCCCCACTTATGGAGCGCAGAACAACCTACACTTTATCGCGTTGTTGTTGCTCTCAAGTCTTTGGATCAAGAAATCATTGAGGCGGAAGCTTATGACATAGGTTTTAGGAAAATCGAAATTGATAAAGGGCTACTCAAACTAAACGGCAAACCCTTGCTTATCCGGGGAGTCAATCGTCATGAGCATCATCCGCTGACAGGCCAGACCATAGATGAAGCTACTATGCGTCAGGATATTCAGTTAATGAAACGGCATAATTTCAATGCCGTTCGCTGCTCTCATTACCCAAATCACCCGCTGTGGTATCGTTTATGCGACCAACTGGGCCTTTATGTGGTCGATGAGGCTAATATTGAAACTCACGGGATGCAACCGATGAGCCGACTGTCTGACGATCCACGTTGGCTCAATGCATTCAGTGAACGCGTCACTCGGATGGTACAACGAGACCGTAATCATACCTGCATTATCATCTGGTCCCTTGGTAATGAGTCAGGCCATGGCGCAACTCACGATGCGCTATATCGCTGGATCAAAACTAACGATCCAACCCGTCCTGTTCAATATGAAGGTGGCGGAGCCAATACTGCCGCTACCGATATTCTCTGTCCGATGTATGCCAGAGTGGATCAAGACCAACCTTTTGATGCCGTGCCTAAGTGGTCGATAAAAAAATGGATTGGTCTACCCGAAGAGCCCCGGCCATTAATTCTTTGTGAATATGCGCACGCGATGGGGAATAGTTTTGGTGGTTTTGATCGTTACTGGCAGGCCTTCCGGCAGCATCCACGCTTACAAGGGGGGTTCGTTTGGGATTGGGTTGATCAAAGTCTGACTCGCCATGATGAAAACGGGCAAGCCTACTGGGCCTACGGTGGCGATTTTGGTGATACTCCTAACGACCGCCAATTTTGTATGAACGGATTGGTTTTCCCTGATAGAACTCCCCATCCTAGCCTTTATGAAGCACAGCGAGCGCAGCAGTTCTTTCAATTTACGCTTGTCAGCACCACCCCACTCATAGTGGAAGTAACCAGTGAATTTCTATTCCGTCATACTGACAATGAACATTTTTACTGGCGACTAGAACTGGATGGAGAAATAATTCAGCATGGAAATATACCTATTGTTATCGCCCCAGAGCTAAGCCAAAAGCTAGAGTTAGGATCATTACCAGCTCCCCTAAAGTTACAAGGTGAATTGTGGCTACACGTTGAGATTAAACAACCAACCGCTACCCAGTGGTCTGAAGAAGACCACAAGTCAGCGTGGCACCAATGGAAATTACCTACCATTCTGCCTTCATTAACCCACGCATCGAACACCGCATCGAAGCAAAATATCTCCGTGATTGGACATCCTCAACTTACATCTAATGAGCAATATTGGATTGTTGAAAATAATCGTCAGCGTTGGTTATTCGATCGACAAAGTGGTTTATTAGAACAGTGGTTAATTAATGAAAAACCGCTTTTACTTACTCCGCTTCAGGATCAGTTTATTCGCGCTCCATTAGATAATGATATTGGTATCAGCGAAACGACGCGGATTGATCCAAATGCCTGGGTTGAGCGCTGGAAACAGGCCGGAATGTATCAACTTGATCGCCGTTGTATCTCAATACATGCCAGCACAATGTCTAATGGCGTATTGATAACCGCAGATTATGAGTATAACGCTCCTCAAGGAGGTTTATTAAAAAGCCGTTGGGTCTATCATTTCAATGAACAAAATCAGATGAAAATTGAAGTCAATGTTACGCGGGCCTCAGGCTCACCATCTCCAGCCCGGATAGGCATGTGCTGCCAACTGAATCTTATCGAATCGCAAGTAAGTTGGCTTGGGCTGGGTCCACATGAAAATTATCCAGATCGCCAACTATCTGCGACTTTCAGCCAATGGACTTTGCCTCTTGAATCGCTACACACTCCCTATACGTTCCCTAGTGAGAATGGCCTGCGTTGTAACACCCGCAGTTTAAGCTATGGCAATTTACAACTAACAGGTAACTTCCATTTCGGGATTAGTCGCTACGGCTTGCAACAATTGATGGAAACATCACATCAACATCTGCTGAAACATGAAAAAGGGACTTGGTTAAACATCGATGGTTACCACATGGGCGTTGGTGGGGACGATTCTTGGAGTCCCAGTGTCAATGATGATTTCCTACTGAATGCAGAAAACTATCATTACCAAGTCTGCTGGCAGTTCAAATAATTAAGTAAGCTAAGCCGGCTTTTTTATGGAGCAAGGTTTAGGATTTATACCTATATAACGGCCTATGGGTTTACCCATACAATTAAAATGATCCAGTGTATCTCTTAGTCCTGTAGTTATTCATTTTTAGCACTTTTATGCGCCCACCCTATTGGGCGCCTTTTTTATTTATTACTTTCTGTCGTACCTTACTTTTCACATCTGACTCGCACTCTACGAATGGATTATTCTCACAATGAGGATAATATGGTCAGCACTCAGAGGGGTTTATTAAACTATTAACCTTTTCTGTAAATCAGAAGCCATTGGCTACTCAATGAGTTCGCCATAACTAAAGAGGAATGATATGTCTTCAATAACCTCCGATAGTCGCATGGTTGCGATAGAAATAACCCAATTTGGCCCACCTTCCGTCTTGATGGCAGGGAAACGCCCTATCCCTACACCAGATGAAGGGCAAATTTTAGTCAAAGTTGCGGCTGCCGGCGTTAACCGGCCCGATGTTCTGCAACGTCGCGGCCTGTATGCCCCACCACCGGGCGCATCAGACATTCCGGGTTTAGAAATTTCAGGCGAAGTTGTGGCCTTAGGACAGAAAACATCCCGATTCAAGATGGGCGACAAAGTTTGCGGCCTGATCGCAGGCGGCGGTTATGCTGAATATTGTGTGATACACGAAACAAACGCCCTCCCGGTTCCGGAAGGATTATCAATGATCGAGGCGGCGGCGTTACCCGAAACCTTTTTCACCGTCTGGGCTAATTTATTTCAGCGCGGCGGCTTAAAAGCAGGAGAAACCGTGCTGATACACGGTGGTTCCTCAGGCATTGGTACAACCTCAACCATGCTAAGCAAAGCTTTTGGCGCAGCCAAAATAATTGTCACCGTCGGATCGGAAGATAAGCGAGAAGCTTGCCTGGCAATGGGCGCCGATGTAGCGATTAACTACCGTACTCAGGATTTTGTGGCTGAAACAAAATTAGCCACTGAAGGCAACGGTGCCGACGTCATTGTCGATCTCATCGCTGGTGACTATGTAGCACGCAATTATGAAGCCGCTGCGATGAATGGCAGAATTGTACAAATAGGTACGCAAAATGGTCCTGCTAAAGATCTGAACTTGATGCCGATGCTATTAAAACGCCTGACACATACCGGCTCGACGCTACGTTCACGAACCGTGGCAGAAAAAGCAATCATTGCAGAAGAGTTACAACTAAAAATTTGGCCATTGATAGAGAAAGGGAAGCTAAAACCACAGGTTTTTGCGACCTTCCCTATCAAGGAGGCCACCGCCGCACATGAGTTAATGGAAGCGAGCACTCATATTGGTAAAATTGTACTCACGTTCTAACCTCAAATAGTCACCCCGTGCTTGATAAAACAAGTAGAGCGTTCAATCTCATCAGGTTCTACGCTCTACTAAATTTTAGCTCAGTAAAGCAGGGAATTACGTCGTCACCAGCAGGTGATAACAGTGTTCAAAAACTCACGATACGCAGAAACTGCCTATAACAGTTAGGTCAGGTAATTCATCGAACTGATATACTTGAGGACGCATTTCTCGTGCTAATCTATAGCAATAGATAATAATTTTATCCGACTCATCTGCAATTACAAGGTCATCGCAATGGATATAATAAAAGAAATACTCATTGAAGACATTGAGAAAATCAATAAAAAAGAAAACCGGAATGGTCGTCTTGACTTTAATATTGAGTTCATTCATAAACATCCGTATTTGTGTTTGGCAATGCTGATTTCATATTTCTTTGTTTTAATTCTGATGCTTTTAACACCTTATTTTGGTACTTATTACGTTATTGGTTTTACTGCATTTTTTGTCATCATGTCAGCAATTTTATTGATGGAAATAAAGCCGATATTTAAATTTGAAGACATTGGTGTACTCGACCTCCGCGTTTGCTATAACGGCGAATGGTTTTTCAGCCGCGCTCTGTCTCCAGAAGCAGTGGCTAAATTGCTTGAAAATAAAAATATCAATGATGACTTTAAAAATAAAATTAAACGCATCATAGAAAATAAAGGCGAAATCGATTTCTACGATGTTTACGATCTGGCCTACTCAAAAAAGCAAGTCTCCTCGATTACTGACTCGAGAATCGTGCCTGTCTAATCAGATGATATGTACCTGATAAAAAAAGCCTTGATGATCAGATTATCAGGGCTTTTTTATGTCCATATTTATTAGAACCAATCACAGTTCAGTTAACATATTAATATTTCACTACATTAATTCAATTTTTCTACGTTTCTTAGCCAAAGGAATACGATACGTCGTCTATCGCCATCCTCTCTAAAACAACCTTATCTAGCACAATGATGCTCAGCTCATTGAGCATCATTGTCCTCAGAAAATTCAGAACCAAAATCACCTAATGGGACACTCTGCATAAGTGCCACTCCATTACTTGCTCTGCCACTAACCGGAATGTTCTGTTTGCTCGCAATTCGCCACAAAAGTGCAATTAATTGTTTAAAAAAAGTTATATTATTTATCACTGACTAAAATAATCTAGGCCGGATATCTGATGAATTCTAACTCTATCGCCCCAGATCCGATGATTCTCACTCTCCCTCACCAACATTGGGGCAAGAATGAGCATGTCATTCCCGATGCAATTGAAGCCTTAGAACAGGGAAAAGTTCTTTTTTTACCGAATCTGGCTTTCCCGTTAAGCTCACAAGAGAAGCAATTACTGAACCCAGCGCTGGTCGATATAAAACGCAAAAACATCAGTTTCAAACCTCTGGAAGGTGAACTTACTGGTGTGACGGATGAAAGTAAAATCGAGCTAACGCGCCAGCTGCTTGAGCGCTATTATCAACACTGCGTTAGTCTATTAGGACAATTATTACCTGAATATACCCATGCCCTACGCAGCCCAACTAACAGCCTAAGGCTGCATCCAGTCGCCGCATGGCGGGACAAAACGTCCTGGCGCAAAGATGATAGCCGTTTACACGTTGATGCTTTCCCCTCGAGGCCTAATTACGGTGAGCGGATTATTCGTATTTTCACCAATATTAATCCCCACGGTGAAAATCGCTCTTGGCGAGTAGGTGAAGATTTTCAGCAATTAGCGAGCCGTTATCTGCCAAAACTCGATCGCTACTCACCTATTAGCAGTTGGTTACAGCATAAAGTTGGTATCACCAAACTCCGACGCAGCCATTACGATCATTTAATGTTGCAGCTACACGATAAAATGAAATCTGACGCAGATTATCAGCAAAATGGCCAACAAGTTGCGATCGAATTTCCGCCTGGTAGCAGTTGGATTTGTTTTTCAGATCAAACACCACATGCCGCAATGGGAGGCCAATATATGCTGGAACAGACCTTCCTATTACCGGTAAAGGGTATGAAACACCCAGAGCAGTCCCCGTTGAAAATTCTTGAAGCGCTCACTGGCCAACGATTGATCTAGCTATTTCGCTTATCCAATCCCTTCAGCTCGATTAACTGGAATGGCGCTGGTTTTTTCGAATAGAAGTCTTTGCCGCCCTCAGTCTTGATAGACGAGGGCGTTTCTTTATAAAAATTCCCACGTCGCTGTTTGCTCTATTCTCTTTGAGATTAGCCCTGCGAATTCTAACGTGCTTAAACAGGCTGTGATAAATTAATTCAGTGGAATGATTTTTACGAAGAATACCGTAGCAATGAAAGTTGTCACTAACCTGAAAAATAGCACAAAAAAACGGCTCCTAGTCATAGGAGCCGTCATAGTACCGTAGTTTAAGGATCGATCTAAGGATCTCCAAACTTGGTATCTCGCGCAAAGCGTTCTTTATTTGGGCAATTCATATCAGAGCAAAAACCGGGGATTTCTAACCTGATAATTAGCCGTTATTGCCTGTCTTTACAGGGCAACAACATTGGCCGCCGAAGGCCCTTTTGCGCCGTTCTCAATCGAGAACTCTACGCGCTGACCTTCATCCAGCGTTTTAAAATCGTTGCTCTGGATAGCAGAGAA
>NZ_QCZL01000019.1:0-77214 GCF_003634395.1 Yersinia sp. IP36721 | reverse complement strand
TCGCCAGGGCGCGTTTAAGTGCTGCAATAAGCGTTTTCATTCAGCCAGTGTGCCGCGTGCGGGCGCGACTGGCATGTAGTGGGGATTGTGTGGGGGATGGCACAAAACAAAAGTGACCATGGATAAAATAGCGATACAACTTGCATTGATACAATTATTGGGGGTACATTAAATGTATGGACATATCTTACAACCCAACCAAAAACGAAAAGAATATTGCTGAACGTAACCTGTCCTTTGAGATGGCCCGTGATTTTGAGGTGAAAAGCGCATTGATTGTTGAGGATACCCGTAAAGAGTATTCAGAAAGACGATTTCAAGCATTGGGTTACATCGAGAATCGCCTGCATATGCTGGTTTTCACACCACGTAATGGCAAGGTACATGTTATTAGTCTGCGTAAAGCAAACTCCCGCGAGGTAAAGCGATATGAACAAAAAAATCAGTAAAGTGATAGATGTGGATAACCCTGAATGGGGTGACGCCGAATTTGCCCGCGCCCGCCCAGCCGTTGAGGTGTTTACCGAACTATTTGGCAAAGAAGGCGCTGAGAAAGTCATAAAAACCCGTGGTCGGCCAAAATTGGCAAATCCTAAAGAGCCAATTAAGCTGCGTATTGATCATGATGTGGTTGATGCCTACCGAGCACAGGGTGATGGCTGGCAAACCAAAATGAATGAAGCATTACGTGATTATGCTAAAACACATGGGATGCTGTGATTTAACGTTATTCAACTGGCAATATGCCCCAACGCCAGACCCCAATCCACTCTACATCGCCGTCGGTTAGCCCTAGCAACTGGCGGCGTTCATATTTTACCGTTGGCCCGTTGCGGCTGATTTTATCCCGCAGGCCGTAGTGATGGACTCTGACAGATGTTTGGTACAATGTGCGCGCAATGCTATGGGCGTTATAAATATGATTATCTCAGCCTGGTTGGAGTGTCATTAAAAGTGGATCTGCATACTAAGAACGACAATTCCGGGGAGAATAACGCCGCCTTCTACGCCAAAAGAGTCATTAAAATCATATTGGAGGGCGTGATAAATATAGGGTGCAAAGCCTACTCCAACGGCGTCCTTTATATTTTTATAAATCCCTTCATCGCCACAATGACTGAATTGAGAAAAGAAAAACTCTCCTGCATATGCATACCCGCCTTTGAAGGTCCAATGATCCTTTTCCCACCAGTCTTTTCGCACGCCTAGCAACATACATCTGTTGGAAAAACTATTGACTAACGTTCCAACAGATAAACTGTAATCTGACTGGGCATTTAACTTTCTCTCAACGGCAATATACTGATTATCAAAGTATTGCGTATAGTCAGTTTTGGGTTCATATGCATGAAATATAAATGCCCCCGGATTCACCGAGTAAAGTTTGTCATTTGATGCGATAGCACTGGCTGAAATAGCGATCAAAACGGTGGCGATAGCAGCTCTCATTATTTGTACCTACATGTGTTCGTGTCGTCACGCTCCGCGATGGCTTGTTTGTCGAAGCCCAAGCTTGAAACGGTGTACAGTTCGAACTTAATCGTAGCAGCCTGCTTTTGTTCCGGCGTTAATGATGGATAGATAAACGATTTCAATTTTTGCCTGTTAACCAAATAGGGATTTTTTATTTAAAGAGAACGGTGATTTACAGTTCGCCTATTCGGTCTGCTTATTCAGATAAAGTTGCCCGGCTTTCTGATGTTTTCCATGTGGTTAACAAGATGCCTTCGGCCATCAATCAAGAATGCGATGAACATAATGATGAGCTTGTTACCAGAATTTGCTGAGGTTTTTATGCACGCCAGAGTTGTCACAACATAGGAATCTGATTTTTGTTGAAAAATACCCTCAGCGTTTTATTTACACCGCATTGACTTTTCCCGGGCTGGTGTTAACACTTTAGTGATGCTTATGAAGTAAACTCACTTATTTAAACGAATATCAAAATCAAAGGTAAAAAATGAAATACATGACATTAGTTTTGGCTGTGACCGTCCTGTTTTCTGCTTCATCCTATGCTGCCAAACAGATCACTCGTCAAGAGTCTGCTGGTTATACAAAAATAGGGGAGCTGTCCTTTAAGCAGTCAGGTATACCAACCGTAGGTCATAAAGAGCTTTCAAAAAAGGTTAATCAAAAATGTGAGGAAATGGATAATGTGAAAGCCGATAATTGCTATTACTTCATTTTGGATAAAACCGGCAACGAATCAAACCATGAAAATGTTGATGTCGAAATTTTCAAAAAATAACGTTTAAGGCTCTCCTTAGCTCTGCATCATATTCATACCTGATACAGGGTTTGAATTATGTCGAATGAAGAACGTATCCGTATTGTGGGGTGAGGATTGGCATGATAAAGAACTCGGCATTCTTGTTATCGCTATCCATTGGCTTTTTATGTTCAGCACAGGCCTCAGCAGAAGTTATTGTCGAAGAAGGTCTGAACCTGTATAGCCATACGGCTATGATGACTATGAGTCTACAGCTGCACGCCTTACGGATATTGCGGCTCGGAATGGCTTGTGGGTGAATGTTTTATTGGTGCAGCCCCTTGGTTCCATGGTCCTGGTGATTTTCACGGCCACGTAGATAACCGGTTTGATCCCCACAATGGCTATCATGGCGCATTCCCTAAGCGCGGAGATGCACCTTTCCATCACTTCAGAGGGAACGAGGTTCGCAATAGCCGTGTTGAATATCGCCGCTCGTAGCAGAAAATCTTTTCTCGGGTTATTTATCGTACTTTTAGCTTAAGGAAATACCAATGAATAAATTTATCTTTTGTGTTTTTCTCTGCGCACTTTCTGGATGTTCCGGCGATGATCGATCGGAATGGGGCAAGGCACCCGCTGAGCCTTTGGATGCGCAAACTTGCATGGATGATATCAGCGATGCCAATAGCGATTGCGCGCATTCTGTCGATCCAAAATTCAATTAATATGAATGCGTTCAGATAATAATTAATTAAAGAGAGACCTGTGTCTCTCTTAGTCTACCAAATAAAATCAATCTGCTTTTAATTGTGTCTGTGTCAATGCCATTGTTGAAGTCGTGCGTTTATATTCAATTATTGATTTATTCAGGTTAGGAGGGGCAGCTTTAGGTATTGATGCTTACTGGGCTATTTTCAGGAATCAAGTAAGTATAAGGGAAAAGGCGGTCATCGTTCTTTCTATTAATTTTATCAGTGATCCCTGATAGTTATTTTCGAAAACCTGTCAGGTATGGGTAAATAATCGGGTTATCTTTTCTGGTGAAAATTTCTTCCCCTTACCAATCAATATACTCTCCCAAATAGCCATGATGAAGCTACTCCGAATAGGGTGTAAATTTCAACCTTTCCTTAATGATAGAAGAGATCAATCTGGTCGCGAGGAAACTGTATCTTTCTTGCGGTTTTCGCTTTATCGGAAAACTCGAAAAAGATAAATATTGTGATTTCCTGAGTCTCAATAACGATTGAGCAACGGTGGTTCCGACAAACATATCCTTCTTCTGTGATGCTCTCTGAACATGTCTTATTTTAGTGTCTTGGCGCTGTGTATTTTCTCAAGAACCGAAAGGGGAATTCTATCGCTTCAGTGGCAGATAGCAGCGGGCTTCAAGCCATTATCTACGCAATTATTGCTGCCGGCGAACGCTAGCCAGGGGATAATCCAGCGGGAATAACTTGGATGAAACTTAACATATTCGCAAATTTGATGTGTTTTACTGAGAATCCAGATCGATAGGCAAAAGTGACAGTCATCAGCGTATAGCAATGAGGTTCAAGGCATTCAAAGGGACTTGAGCTCACTCGTTGTAACCTGTTTCTCTCTGGGATTTAAAACAAAAAACCCTTACACGAGGTAAGGGTTGCCAAATGGCCAACACCAGGGAAAGTTAAGATGATTTTATTGATTATAAGGCTATTGAATCATATTAATGTGATTCATGTCACGCATTTATTGATAACTTAAATAAATTCAATACATTAATTTGAAGATTAATAATTATACTTAAGTCAAATTGGCTGTATTCATTATTTAATTTAATGTTTATATTGTTTTAATATAAATAGTAAATCATCGAAAATTTGTCAGATGCCGCTTATTTTCTTCGCATCATCCCTGAAAAAATGGTTGGGATAGGTCTTATCCTTATCGGCATCTTTAACGTTCTGAGATGTCACAAAAACCCCGATACACCGTGATTCTTGTGACAATCGGTCTTTAAGGTTTGTCATCGTCAGTTAACGAAGAATATTATTTAGTGTTTTTATTCAATAGGTTATAGGGATTGCAACAATGAGGGATACGAGGGTTTATACTCTGTGGGTTGTTTTACTTTCTTATCACCTTTCGCCGAGCGAAGCAGAGTCATTTATCCCCGCCGCTCTCAACTGAAAGTGGTATTGGCCGATTCTCCAAAAGATTGTGCCAAAGCGGCCATGACGGACATCGGCATTATTGGCGTGGTAAAAATTTGGTGTAATGCCGAACGTTGCATTGGTTGCGGTGCCTGTGTGACGTACTGGATTCCTCCCTAAATTTAGCTTCATGCTGAAATGAGGGAGGGCTCCATTTAATTTTTTTAGACTTCATGTTAAGAAAATGGATTAAAAACGGGCGCTTAACCCAATGTTATACATAAATTGCTCGCCGCTGCTCAGGCCGGTGGTCTGCGATATGGAGGCAAACGAGGCCACGTTATCCGTGAGCGGCACGTTGGCACCAAGAGTGAGATTCACCCAGTTCTTATCCTGTCTGGCGCTGTCGCGGACAAAATGAGTTTGAGTTGATTTCAGGCCCCCACCGCTTCGATAAACGTCATCCCCAAACTGATGTTGGTAATTCACTTCGGCATAAGGGTTAAATAAGGAACATTTGCCATCCAGCCGCCAGCCCAAAGATCCAATTTGCGAATGATAAGTTTGATCGCTGAAGCGCATGGCCGTACTGTCGTTACCATTTTCGCTATATCCCGACACATTGCTGTAATCCAGCGCAAATTGCGCCATCGGGCCAGTGGTCAGGTAAGTGGTGATCGGAATATTATATCCGGTAGTGAATCTGGCTCCCCACTGTTTGCCATCGGTATTACCGGTTTCAGTTCGGGTTAATGTGCCGATCTGCATACTGCGACGTATATCATCGTAATTCATGCTGGCGTAGTGTACGTCGGCATTCATCCAGGCATAATCCGCGAATTCCAGAGCGCTGAAGGCTGAAAGCAGCAAACCACGCGCCTTATAATCGTAACGGCTGGAAGGCCGTTGATTATCATTCGATCCCGCAATTAATGCGCCAATCAGCCAATTTTCGGTCAACTGATAATCTATACCCAAGGTCAGATTATGAGTAGTGGCATTGCCATCTCCGGCGGCAATGTTGGCTGAATAATCATAATGCTGCCCGGCATAACCGCCAAATACGCCAAATGAGTCCTGCGGATTTTTATGAGTGCGCAATTGCTGGAAACGGCTGTCCAGGGTAGCTCGAGTGTCGCGAGCCATCGCCGCCGTGGCTTGTGTCAGCGCAGCGGCTTGCGCGGGGGCATCAAGTACCGCTTGCATATAATCGGCTATCATCTGATGCGCCTGCGGGCTTGGGTGAAAATGATCGGAGAAAAGGTAGGATTGGCCCGGGGCAAAGCCAGCCTGACCCGAAGTACAAACCGCTGAAGAAACGCCTATCGGGCAGGGCATTCCTGCCGTATTGGTAAACCCGAACAGATTCGGATTACTAATAATTTCACCGAATAGTTTATTCACATCGACGCGGACAATATTGCCGCTACCTTGGGCGAGCAAAGCGTCCTCACTATTATTATAAAAATCTGTGAGTTGCCCGGCCAGAGCGCTTTGATCATCAAAGGCAGCTATGAGCTGAACGGCAATCCCTTGCTGTACTTGCGGAATAGAGCTGATTCGTTCAGAGGCGGCGGTGAGTGCCTGATGAATAGCCTGTCTGCGGGAGGGGTTATCAGGCGTAGTCAGGGCATTTAGCGTGCTGAAAGCGGCCTGTAGAGCGCCGGGTATTGCTGAAGGCTGTACGGCAGCCAATCCCTGTTGAATAACCAGTTCCATTAACATTGGGGTAGCGCCGATATTGGGCACGGTCGGAACGATAACCGTATTGGCTCCGGCATTGAGTAAAGCCTGTACCTGCGTTGCGGCAGCGGCAGCGCTGTTATACGCCGCGCTGGGTGCGCTGGCCGGGTTTGAGGCCGCCGCAGCGGCCAAATCGTTACCGCCTACCCAATGCAGATACAGGCCGTTACTGTCGGCCTGACCGTTCACTCGCTGCAAGTAACTTTGTACTTGATTCTGCGTATTGTAGGCGGGGTTGAGTGCTGGCACCGCAACGGCGCCGCCAGCGGCGTAGTTAAACCCGCCTTTATCCGACGCGACTAATGTCATACCTGCATTTTTCGCCAAAATCTCGTCGTATAAATAATGCTGGTTGCTATCGTAGGTGAATCTGCCGTTATTTCCGGTATCACTCAGACTGTCGCCGAAAACATAAACATTGTCGTAAGCGAATGTAGGGCCAGTGGCGCAAAAAAATAAAGCAATGGCCAGTGCATCCATGCGATACGGATACATTATTTTGATAGGCATATATCAACTCCCTTGAACCTAAATATGAAAGAGGAAACTCTTGATGGTCGTTCCGGATGTAACAATCGCTACCTAAATATTGTCGGTTTCCTGATTTAGTCAAGGCGACCGGATATATTCCTGCCTGCAGGCCCATGAATCAAAATTGAATTATGGTCAGTAAGCTGCCACGAACTGGGTTTTGGCTACGCTGAAAATATAAGCAGGCATAATAAAGGGGGGAACTGGCAAAGTAGAACAAACCTCAATATAATCGTTTAATTAATTCACTATAAATATATTAAGGGGGATTGCTATGTTGACTCGTGAATTGTTTCTTTTTTCACCCGTCCTCAGTCATCGCAACCGCTCAAGCGTTACCGGTATCGTGCTGCGATAACCAGCTTGAGCGAAGCTAACTGACAATCTGAAAACTTCCCTCCGGCTTACTGCATTGCGAGTGCGTCCGACGGCTGAGGCTTCGGTACTGTTCCAAACAGCGTTTGCAAGAATGGCACGATCTAGCACCGGTTTACGATATTTTGACCGACAAACCTGCGCCAGCCGCTACGGCTCCGGTTGAGACAAAACTGGAAAGCATTGCGCAGCAGGAAACTGAAGAAGAACACTTACTGGCGATGTTGCTGGGTCTGGAAAGCAAACTTGAAGGCGATCTGGCGCGTAAACCCAAGCATCAAAAACCAGAGTTACAGCGCCAGTGGCAGCATGAAATTGTGCAGTTAAGTAGACAGCTAGGTTTGGTTTAAACGGTAAGATGAGTATTCAGGCCGTAGAAATGCGGCCCGTTTATCGGGTATAGAATTTGAGATTAATAGCATGGCGCATTTGGTTTTATTGAGGTGATAATCGCTGACCAGTAAATATTATCTTTAAACCAATAGGAAAAAACACTAAATAAACAGCCTCTGAAAATAATCTCTTCGTATATCGGAACAATAAATATCAGTAATAACGGATTTATGATTGAAATATACCCACGATGTGAAACTTGATCCGTCATCCACTTTTCTGATTTTGTTACTCCCAGCAGATAAGGTCTAACGAACTGAATGGCAAGTATGACGAGCAGCAATATCAGAAAAAGGCGATAAAAGATTTCCTTTTCCAAAGCCGTCACGTTTTCTAAAGAAAAACTAATATGAAGGAACGATAATGCTGAGCTCTAATAGGTACATTATAGGGAGCAGCAGCCCTTGTCTCAGCAATTCCTGACTGTGTGCGATGAACAAAGGGATACAGGTGATACCCAACATCAAGAAGAACATCGAGAAGTAGCCTGAAACTGCCTTGGTTTTTTCAGTAAACTCATTATCGGCCATGCAATACCCCTATATTCTGTTCGACGAATGAGTCTCTACGCACTTCACGTCACAGTGTCTTTTGAGTTGAACGTAGCCTTTGATTGAAATCCGATACGCATAATCCGAAGAGTCAGATGCAGGTGGTTTGTAAAATCTGCCTTTCGTTAGGAAAGGCAGGGAGTTCTCTTTTAACGTCTCTTTAATTCCCGCATTTTCTGCCTTTAGCGGAAAACACGGCTACGGTGCCATGTAATTGCACGTCCACCTGTTTGAAATGTGTGGAGAGCACCGAGTGTAAATTATCTAACGAATCCTGATAATTACTAAAAATTCCTTTTTGGTTATAGACCGACATCAGTTTGCGGGCAAAGGCATTATGTTCCACACCTTCACCAAGAATTGTTGCACCACAAACAACACCATCGTCCTTTATTGCCGACGCGGCGAGTGCAATAGCGGGCGCTTTCTCTGACATATTACCGGGCAGGCAATGAAGCAGATAAAATAAAGAAACCGAGTCGAACTGATTATTCAGATGCTCAGGTAACGATTGAAAAACATCATGCAACACGCATTCTGAAATACGATGCAGTCCGACGCGATTTTTAGACGCTTCAAGACTGTTTGGGTTGAGGTCCAACAGAGTAATATTCTGTGAGCCTCGGGGCGTATTGGCCAGGTAATAACCGGTTCCGACGCCAATATCCAAGTGTTTTTTTCCCATGTGTTGCTGTAAATGAGGTAATAAAATATCTTTGGTACTGCAACGCCAGGCGTATTTATTCGATATGTTTAGTACCCACCAATCATAGAGTTTCAGTGACAGTGGTGTATAAACCTGAGCACCTTTAGCGTTTTTGGCATTCATCCGTAAATCCTTTTCTTATGTTTTTATTCAACAATCAATTGCTAAAATAACCAATTTTTATCTTGGAATTCAATATACAGGTGTTAAATTTCCACATTCTCTTATTAGATAGTTAGGGGGATTAAAACAGGATAAAGAGGGTTGCATTAGATTTATGAATGGAAATCGGGCGGCCTTACTTAAACGCGCTTAGGGGAAATTTGTTAAGGGCGCACGCAGATGCGATAAGGGATACCTGAGTTAATTAAACCGCCCCTATCGATAACGATGATTCACTAGCGAACGCACCAATTTTCCTTACACTTCAATCGCGCTTAGATGTTACTCTTTATTCAGTTAAAGCGATGGGAGCTGGCAAGTGAAAAAGTCACCGTTTACGCTATTAGTTGCACTTTGTGCCGTTAGCGTATTTTTCTTAATCGGCGGGTGTGAGAAAAGAAACTCCTATTACTTGATGCGATAAAGAATGACACCCGAGTTCAAATATTAAACTGCGATAAATATTCGGATGAAAACGGTGATGCGCCAGCCACGCAAAAATACAGCGTAGAGAAAAGCTTATTCGGGCAAACTCCCTTGATTTCCGGCAGTGAAATTACCTGCGAATTAGGTAAGGATGTTTCAGAAAAACAGCTGGCACGCGTTATGGCGATCGAGAATGGTGTGATTAACGGCATTGACTATACGCTTTTCCATTCTGATGCCTCAGGGAGCGTTGGGCAGAATAACGCTGAATGGCAGGTGGTGTGTGAAAAAGATGCAATGACAGATGCACAAATTGTGCAGCGCCGAAAACCACGATTTATATCTTTATAAGAATGACTTGGGTTATTTGGTTTCCGTGGAAAAACCGGCTATAGCAATTCGGGGCCTGACACTCAGGCTCGACGCCGAAAATCCATTGTTCACTAATACTGACCAGTTTGATGCAAAACAGTCGAGGACAATTATTTCTGCTCTGCGTAATGGCACAAAATTAGTTTATCGATTTAAAAAACGCCCAGGTGATATCTCTGAGGATGTTTACGTCAACACCAATAATATTGAGCAAGCGTTGCTGTTGCTGAATAAAGCCTATGCTGCTTTGTGACGGGCGAGCTAATCATTTGATTCGGGCCGTGTGAATACGCGGCCTTTTTTATATGGGGTGTCTGACATTTATTTACTGAGTGCTAAACGAATTAACGGGTAAGGTCGCCCCTGACTGTCTAATTCAGAGTGGCCGGTGATTTGGAAACCCAAACGCGGATAAAACCTTCTGCCCGCGTATTTTGCGCATTCACGTCGGTCGTTATTATTGAATATAGCGCCACGGCGTAATCAATTATTTTACGACCAACGCCGACTCCCCGATATTTCGGATCGATAAATAAAACTTCCAACTGAAATTAGTTAAATAGCATAAATCCGATAGACCCATCTTGGTTATCGACCCAAGTAACAAGGGGGCAGCGGGAAGCAGTGTAGCCGCGTTTTGCCGTTGAACGAGAGCTTCAATCTGGTGCATGACAGGCGCTGCCTTTTCCCACTTCACAGTTAACCATTACTGCTCGGTGCGCTCATCATGCTGGAAAATGCGTTAGCCCAGCGATGCGTATTTTTCTTGAAAGTAGACATCAGGACTTACCCGCGACGCTATGCGCCAATGCCGAACGGCTAGCGGTGGCTGGTTAGGCGAGTTTATTTTTTGTTATTTTATGAGCGGCTTTAGCGTTATTTCCCCGAATCCATACATTATACATTCTTCTGAATTCAGGCCGCTTCCCGCTAAATTATCTTTTGTGAGCGAAGGTGAGTCTGAATCAGGTCGCCCCGCGTTAAGAATTCTACTATTTTCTCTTTTTATTGATGAAATTCCTATAGTTTTTCTATGAAAATCAGCATTTCGTATTTCAGACTCGTTGCAGGTTAATGTGCGGTATCAGCCATTTCTTTACTTATCCCAATAATTTTGTACGGATTTTTCGCAATTCCTTTCGTAGCTGCTATTTTATTTTTTACAAATCAATAAATTAAACTTATTTCGCAAAGCTAAAAAATGATGGTTTTGGGAGGTTCATCACAATGCGAACCCGAAGAAGTGTGAAGAATGTCAATCTGAAAGGTCAATGAGAGACGATTACCCCAAATAGTGGATTACTGCCTTATCTGGCAACTCCGTATACTTTCGACAACCAGAGACAATGGATGTGGGCTAAGGCTCGCGATGACGTACAGATAAAGGGAATTTTACCATTGCAACTGGCATATCAATAACTTGTGTCTTTTGAACATCAAAAGGTGTTGGGTATGGAAAAGAAAAAAATTTATCTGTTTTGTTCTGCCGGTATGTCCACCTCGCTGCTGGTATCCAAAATGAAGGCGCAAGCGGAGAAGTATGAAGTTCCGGTGGTGATTAACGCCTATCCGGAAGCGCTGGCATCAGAAAAAGGCCCAGAGGCCGATGTGATCTTGTTAGGGCCACAAATCAGCTACATGTTGGGTGAAATCGAAAAAATGTTCCCGCACAAACCCGTTGAAGTTATCGACGCGCAGCTCTACGGCAAAGTCGATGGTTTAGGGGTATTAAAAGCTGCCGTGGCCGCTATAAAAAAAGCAAAACAATAATAGGGGATTGTCGTGAGCCAATTTATTGCTTCTCTGGAAAAAGTCATCTTACCCTTTGCCGTTAGAATAGGCAGACAACAGCATATCAACGCCATCAAGAATGGGTTTATCAGGCTGATGCCGTTAACCCTGACCGGGGCGATGTTTGTTCTGATCAACAACGTATTCTTAAGTTTCGGCGACGGCTCGTTCTTCTACTCAATGGGGGTGCGTTTAGACGCCGATACCATAACCATGCTGAATGGCTGGAAAGGCATTGGCGGTAACGTTTATAACGGTACCCTTGGTATCATGTCGTTAATGACGCCGTTCTTTATCAGTATGGCGCTGGCCGAAGAGAAAAAGGTCGATCCTCTGGCCGCTGCGCTGCTGGCGGTTGCAGCCTTTATGACCGTTACGCCGTACAGCGTGGGTGAAGCCTATGCCGTTGGCGCAAACTGGCTGGGCGGTGCCAATATCATTTCCGGTATTATTATCGGGCTGGTGGTAGCTGAACTCTTTACCTTTATCATTCGTCGTAACTGGGTTATCAGCCTGCCAGACAGCGTGCCTACCTCGGTTTCGCGCTCATTCTCTGCAGTTATTCCTGGTTTTATCATCCTGTCTATCATGGGTGTGATTGCATATTTCCTCGCCCAATATGGCACCAACTTCCATCAGGTGATTATCGATAGTATCTCGGCGCCGCTGTCTAAAATGGGCAATGTAGTCGGCTGGGTGTACGTCATGTTCTCCTCCCTGCTGTGGTTCTTCGGGGTGCACGGCGCCATGGCGCTGTCCGCGCTGGAAAGCGGCATTATGATGCCGTTCGCACTGGAAAACGTTGCAACCTATACCCAATACGGTTCGGTAGATGCCGCGCTGGCTGCGGGTAAAGAGTTCCATATGTGGGCCAAACCTTTCGTCGATTCCTACATTTTCCTCGGCGGAACCGGTGCGACTCTGGGTCTGATTATTGCCATTTTTATTGCTTCCCGTCGTGAAGATTACCGCCAGGTTGCGAAACTGGCAGCTCCAGCAAGTATTTTCCAGATCAATGAACCAATCCTGTTCGGTCTGCCGGTCATTATGAACCCACTGCTGTTTATCCCGTTCATCATGATTCAGCCGATATTGGCGATTATTACTTCCGTGGCTTATTACAGCGGTTTTATCCCGCCAATCACCAACATTGCGCCATGGACAATGCCTGCCGGTTTAGGTGCCTTCTTCAATACCAACGGCAGCATTGCGGCGTTACTGCTCAGTTTGTTTAACCTGGGGGTAGCGACATTGGTTTATCTGCCGTTCGTGATTATTGCTAACAAGGCGCAGGGCGAGATTGACCGTGAAGTTGAAAGCGAAGAAGAAATCGCAAACAGCCTGAAATTCTAATAATTACACTTTGTTTGAGCTGCACTCTGTTTATGACGTAAAGGTTTGGGAGCTGGAATGAAATATCAATTTTCCGATGATTTTTGGTGGGGAAGTGCCACCTCGGCAACGCAGTCCGAAGGGGCGGCGTTACGGGAGGGTAAAAGCAAGAATATCTTCGATTACTGGTATGAGATTTCCCCGGAGCGTTTTCATGACTTAGTTGGTCCAGAAAATACTTCGACATTTTACGATAACTATAAGCAGGATATTTTGTTGTTAAAGGCGCTGGGGCATAACACGTTCAGAACGTCTATTTCCTGGTCCCGATTGATCCCCGACGGTGACGGCGAGCTGAATCCTCAGGCCGTCGCCTTTTATAACGGGGTGATAGATACTTTACTGGCAAACGGCATTAAGCCTTTTATTAACCTCTACCACTTTGACATGCCGTTATGCCTGCAAGAGCGAGGGGGGTGGGAAAACCGAGTCGTAGTGGAGGCTTATGCCCGTTATGCCGAAGCCTGTTTTAAGTTGTTTGGCGATAGAGTTAAACACTGGTTTACCTTCAATGAGCCTATTGTGCCGGTTGAAGCCGGTTATCTGAATGACTTGCATTACCCTTGCGTGGTGGATTTTAAGCGAGCGGTGACGGTGGCTTACCATAGCGTATTGGCTCATGCCAAAGCGGTGGGGCGCTACCGCAGCGCGGAGCAAAACGGGACAATTGGCATCATTTTGAATCTGAGCCCGACTTATCCGCGTTCAGATAGCGCCGAAGATCGTGCGGCGGCGTATCATGCCGATCTGTTGCTTAATCGCAGTTTCCTCGATCCAGTAACGAAAGGCGCTTATCCTGCTGATTTGGTGGAATTATTACGCCAGCATGATTTATTGCCTCGCACTGAGCCGGAAGACGCTCAGCTGATTGCCTGTGGAACGGTGGATGTGCTTGGGGTGAATTATTACCAGCCGAGGCGTATCCAGGCTAAAGACGTTCCGGTTTCTGCCGGGCAGGTAAAAACCCCAGAAGATTTATTTAGTTTTTATGCGATGCCGGGTCGTAAGATTAATCCCCATCGCGGCTGGGAAATTTATGAAAAAGGGCTGTATGACATTCTGAAAGACCTACAGGAAAATTACGGCAATATTCCCTGCTATATTTCAGAGAATGGAATGGGCGTGGAGGGCGAGGAGCAGTTTATGGACTCGACCGGAATGATTAATGATGACTACCGAATTGATTTTATTCGCGAACATTTAACCTGGCTGCATAAAGCTCTACAGGAAGGTAGCAATTGTAAAGGCTACCATTTGTGGACCTTTATCGACTGTTGGTCGTGGCTTAATGCCTATAAGAATCGTTATGGATTGGTTCGGCTGAATAGGGCAGACCAAACCCGTGAACTGAAAAAAAGTGGTTATTGGTTTGCAAATGTCGCAAGGCAAAACGGCTTTAACTGACGGAGTAATATCATGTTTGATTTAGATTCTATCGTTGATAATGAAGAAACCAGCAGTGAGTTGGAAGACGTCGTTATGGGGCTGATTATCAACGCGGGTCAGGCGCGCAGCCTGGCTTACAAAGCGTTAAAGCTGGCTAAAACCGGTGACTTTGCTCAGGCTGAAGAAATGATGGCTCAGTCCCGATTGGCACTTAATGAGGCGCATTTGGTGCAGACCCAACTGATTGAAGCAGATCAGGGCGAAGGGAAAACCAAAGTCACGCTCGTACTGGTTCACGCTCAGGATCATTTAATGAATGCTATGCTGGCCAGAGAGTTAATTGCCGAATTGATCGAATTACACCAACGAGTTGGTTGATGTTGATGTTGGCACTTTGTCCGTTTTGAATATTAAAATGACGGTGAATAAAATGGATATAAGATTAGTACGTGAAAAAGATCTTTTTAACGACAAGGAATTCCATCTATTTATTTACAATAAAACGGAAAGTGCCACAGGTTTACATCGGCATGATTATTATGAATATACGCTGATATTGACGGGAATGTGTTATCAGGAAATTAACGGTAAACGGGTGTTTTTAGAGCGCGGAGACGTGGTTTTTATCCCCGTAGGGTCTCACCATCAAAGTTTTTATGAGTTTGGCGTGACTCGCATTCTCAACGTTGGTATCAGCAAAGCGTTTTTCGAGCAGCATTATAAACATATTTTATCCCGCAGTTTTGTGGCTTCTCAGGCCTATCGTATTAAAGGCGATTTTCTTTCCTATATCGAATCAGCGATTTCTGCGGCTCACGTACAGGAAGATGAAATAACGGAGTTGTTGGAATTACTGACATTCTATGTCACAAACCGCATTAGCCATTATAAAGAGACCGCTCCCAGCGATGATATTCCCCAGTGGCTAAAAAATACCGTTGATAAGATGCATGATAATTCGCAGTTTGGGGAAAGGGCGCTGATCAATATGGTCGAACTTTCTGGCAAAACTCAGGAATATCTCACTCGCGCGACCCGACGTTATTACCAAAAAACGCCCATGCAAATTATCAATGAAATTAGAATCAATTTTGCCAAAACCCAGCTTGAAGTGACTAATGACTTGGTTTCCGATATCGCTTTTGAAGCGGGTTACAGCGACACCACATTATTTATCAAAAACTTCAAGAAGCTCACCTCTTTTACGCCGGGTAACTATCGTAAGAAATTCTATGGCGTTGCTGAGAGTTTATCCCACTAATTTTTGGCTGACGCTGGCGACAGCGGGCTACGCAGAAAGGTATTACTCATGGGGAAGTTACTTATTATTAATGCTGATGATTTCGGGCTAAGCAAAGGGCAGAGCTACGGTATTATCGAAGCTTTTCGCCACGGAGTCGTTTCTTCTACCACGGCAATGGTGAACGGCACAGCAATTGATCACGCTGCGGAATTGAGTCGGGAAAATCCTGATTTACCGGTGGGGTTACATTTTGTCCTCACTTACGGCCGCCCACTCACTGAGATGCCTTCTTTAGTTGATGCCAAGGGCGAACTGAATAAATCTCTGTGGCAGCACGCGGAGGCCGGCACGTTGAATCTGGATGAAATTGCCGGAGAGCTAGTTAGCCAATTTGATAAGTTCGTTGCTCTATTTGGCCGCCCGCCAAGCCATATCGACAGCCATCATCACGTTCATATGTTGCCGCAGATTTATCCACGGGTTGCCGCTTTTGCCCGCGAGCGAAATCTATCGCTGCGTATTGACCGTCATTATGCGCAGCAGCAAAAAATCGCGTTGGGTGATTCTCGCAGCAGCCAGTGGTTTGAGGACGGTTTCTATGGTGAGGAAATATCGGAACAGCTATTTTTACAATTGTTGGATAAAGCCAATGAGAGAGGCGTGAATTCCGTTGAGTTTATGTGTCATCCGGCCTTTATAGATAAAATCCTAATGACCAGTAGCTATTGTTATCCGCGTTTAACTGAATTAGAAGTATTAACCTCTCCCACACTAAAACAAGCCATTGCGCAGCGCGGTTACCGATTAGGTTCTTTTCAGGATTGCTAACGTTCGCCTATTTATCTGATAAACATCCTAGTAAAACGGCCCAACCAGGGCCGTTTAGTTGAGAATAAATAACTCTCAAAGGCTTCCTGGTACTTCAGATGTTCTTATTCATTATGCTTCAGCTGCGACTCACTTTATTGAGTAATTTATGGCAACCGCTTTTTTCCATTTTAATGATATGGGTAGCATCGGTGGTGGCATCTTCATAGCTTTTACGTAATTCCTCCAGATCACAGCCACTCGGATGATTGCCATTGCTGGAAGAAACTTGAAAGGGAAGTATATTCTGGTTGCTTAACATGGTTGCTCCCGTGTTGACACTCAGGACGCACAGCAGAGGCAATATGATGAATTTTGAATTTCTCAACATTGATCTTCCCTACGGAGTTTCTTAATCATGGGTCTCAGACCATACTCTCTGAAGATTGTATTAGTGAGAGTAAAGGTAAATATGATTAAGCTGAGGGTAATAAATTATAGATTTTTCCTCTGAAACGGCTTAATTATTGACAATATTAGATATAGTCAAGTACGTGACTTTCTCCGCGGGCACAGATACATGCTCTAGCGCTAAAAGCATTGTGCTATAAAGTATCCGATGCCAGATAATAGGAATATTTCTATGGCAAATAGCAGAATCATCAGGATATTGATGTTCGCCGTAGCCATTTTGAATCGTTCAAAAAAAATACTATACATGGTGATGAATCTTTAAATTGGAAACGCTATTAATCTTGCTAAGCATAAGCTTATCCTGATAGACGCAGCGTCTATCGCTACCGATTTCAGACGTGATATTTCCTTCGGCATAAACTTGTTTCAGCAACGCTGGGTAGGCCGTAATCAGCCGCGATGTATTTAACATGGCTGAAAGTCTGGACGATAGCTCTCTGGCGATATTGATTGCCGGATGAACTGCTTCTGAATTTTGCTGCGTGAGTTCCGCTAATCCTCCGCGTAAAAACCAGTAGTGAAGTTCGGTGCTATTACGAAATTTAAGCTTAGCCATTGCCGTACGTTTATGATTGCTCACGGTTTTAACACTAATACGTAACATATTGGCTATACTGCAATTTGTCATGCCCAGCGCTAATGACTCTAAGACTTCGCGCTCGCGGCGGGTCAATGCTTCCGTAATGGGTTTAATGCCGATAAGAGCATTCCGGGACTGTATTGAGGAAAACATTGGCTTTATCAAATTCACTAATTTATCAACTGATAAATTACGTGAAATGACTCTAATATTTTCCTGATTGATAGTGAGTGAGTGATGATTAACGCTATCCGGATTTTGGATCAAAAAGAACCGAGTTTTAGAGGTCTCCGGGTTAGCGGCAATCTCCGATAATAATCCTGACTCTGATAGTGAACTTCCACAAAAAATGATGTTGGCACGATAACGGTAGTAAATGTCGTTAGTAAAAAATACACGTATATTTAATCGGGAGAAAAATACAATAAGCACCTGACGTAAACCTTCCGCATAGTACTTATCTTTCTCGATAATCAATATTGTCAGGGAGTTATTCCCAGAAAATCGATTGTTTCTCGTGGCGTGATTATTAATGACGCTGGATTCCATGCGTAGTCTATCCTATGTGGCAATAATATTTATTATTATTTTTCTGAAGGTTGTATTTATTTTATTTTCTGCTGTAAAACAAAAATATCAAATATCGCTCAAATAAGTTTAATTTTTCAATCGTCAGTCATCATATTTCAATTATGTTCTCATTTCTTTTCAATCATTATTGATCTCTCGAGTGCAGCTATTATGAGCTGTCATGGGTTTTATTATAAATCTTCATTTTTCATAGGGAAAAGCAAGAAACCTTTTATAAATCCTTAAGTTATTTAGGAAAGTCCACTCGAATATGAAACATAATATTAAAGGAATTTTTATTCCACTAACATCGCGCTTTGCGATGCCGGTTGCTTGGTTAAATATTGTCATACAGATTCTTTTTCCTCTGGCGGGTGCATTTACGCCAGTCATGGCTGCAAAAGCAGATAATCGCTCGATGCTAACCCCGCCCTCGGAGAAAAATGTAATACCTTTAACTAAGGTATATACGTTAGCTAAGGGGGAAACTCCATCAAGCGTGGCAAAAAAGTATGGTATTAGCCTGGATGAGTTACGCCAGCTAAACCGCCATCGACTCTTTTTACAGGAGTTTGATAAATTGCCTGAAGGAACATTGTTGAATGTGCCGAATAAAATTCCGGCAAAAACAACTGAAACCAATATAGGAGAGTTGAATAAACAACAGATTGAAAAGGAAAATAAATTTGCCAGTTGGGCTTCGCAATCTGGCCGCTTTCTTCAAAATAATCCTAATGGCGATGCAGCGGCAAATCTTGCGTTAGGTGCAGCAACCAGCAAAGCTAACCAAGAAGTGCAGCAATGGTTAAGTCGTTTTGGTACCGCGCGCGTACAGCTAAATCTGGATAAAAGTTTTTCTTTGCAAAACTCACAGATTGATTTGCTTATTCCACTAAAAGATCGAAAAGACACGCTGTGGTTTAGTCAGAGTAGTTTGCATCGTACTGATAGCCGGACTCAGGCCAATTTGGGGCTGGGAATTCGCTATTTTCAGCCTAGCTACATGGTGGGTACAAATAGCTTTCTGGATTATGACTTATCCCGCGATCATGCTCGCTTAGGCTGGGGGGTGGAATATTGGCGCGATTTCCTAAAGTTAGGTGCCAATACGTATTGGCGCCTAACTAACTGGAAAGATTCTAAAGATTTTGTCGATTACGAAGAACGTCCGGCAAACGGTTGGGATATACGCGCCGAAGGATATTTACCTGCTTACCCGCAGCTGGGCGCTAAATTAACCTATGAACAATATTACGGCGATGAGGTCGGATTATTTGGCAAAGATAAACGCCAGAGCAACCCTCATGCTATTACCGCTGGCGTTAATTACACGCCGTTTCCTTTATTAACCCTTAGCACGGAACAACGTCAGGGTAAATCCGGCGAAAATGATACCCGATTTGGAATCCAACTAACCTATCAGCCAGGAATACCCTGGAGTCAGCAATTGGACGGCGCGGCAGTGGCCGTTCGTCGTAGTCTGGCTGGAAGCCGCTATGACCTTATTGAACGTAACAATAATATTGTTCTGGAATATCGCAAAAAAGACGTGGTGTTCCTCACGTTGACTAATAACGCCAGCGGCTATGCCGGTGAACAAAAATCACTGGGCGTATCCGTGAATGCAAAATACGGATTGGATCGTATTGAATGGGACAGCGCCGCGCTGGTGATGAACGGCGGCAGCCTTGTTCAAGAGGCCGCCGATAGATTCAGCGTGATATTACCGAATTATCAACCCGGTGGACGCGCCGCGAATACCTATAATTTAAGCGCCGTTGCTTACGATAAAAAAGGAAACGCTTCATCCCGCGCGCAAACTGAGATTGTGGTGACGGAAGCCGCCGTCAGCACCTTAAACAGCACCTTTAGTCCAGCAGAAAGTCAGCTAACTGCCGATGGGCAGCAGACTGTCGATCTCGTGTTGAATATTCGCGATAAAGATAATCAGCCAGTTGATGTGCAAGATACTGAGATCAATCTGGATATTAGCAGTCAGGCGAGAAGTAAAGTCAGCACTCAGGTTACGCCATTTACTCGCGTGGATGTGGGGCAATATCGCGCAACGGTGACGGCAGGAACTCAAACCGAGCGAGTCATCTTAACGCCTTCGACGCGCAATATAACATTGGCTGAGGCCAAGGTTACGCTGGTGGCCGGGGATGCGGATATCGGACATTCCACTTTGACGGTATCACCTGAAACAATTGTGGCTGACGGTTCTACTCACAGCACGCTGACCTTTACCGCTAAAGATAGCCATGACAATTTGGTTAGCGGCTTAACCGATGTGAGTTTTGCTATCAGTGGGCTGAATGATAATAGCAGCCTGGTGGTAGGCAAAGTGGCGGAGAGCCACGGGGTTTATCGCGCAACATTGCAGGGAACCGAAGCGGGCACGGCCAGTTTGACACCGGTCATTAACGGTGTGGCGCTCGGTGGATTGGCGGCGTTGCTCACACTTACCGCCGATAACGGAACGGCGCAGATTACCGATGGCAATTTGTGGGTGACCTCCGACGGCGCGTTGGCAAATGATATTGAAACCAATGGTGTTAGCGTCAGAGTTACCGATGCATCGGGTAATGTAGTACCAAATCACGAGGTCACGTTTAGCACCAGTAACGGGCAGATCCTTACGCCGCATGTCATAACTGATGTGAATGGATTGGCATCGACGCTGCTGACCAGCACTCTCTCTGGGACTATTCCTGTCACCGCGACGGTCAACGGGCAATCGAAATCTGTCGATACCCAGTTTGTCGGTGATCTATCGACCTCTTTTATTACCGACCTTACGCCATCGGTGACGCAGGCCGTGGCTGATGGCAGCACGAAGGTGATATATCGAGCGACGGTAAAAGATGAAAAGGGGAATACTTTACCTAACGTACCGGTGTATTGGGAGCGCGACAATACTCAGGTTATGTTGAGTGCCGCTCGCAGTGAAACCGATGATCAGGGCATCGCGCAAATTGAGGCTTCCAGTCTGAAAGCGGGGGAGGTGATTGTCAGTGCTCAAAGTCGGCTTTCTCGTAAATCGGCAACCTCGGTTTCCTTTATCGCCGATATGACTCAGGCCAAGATCGATCGGCTTAGCGCGGATAAAAATGTCTTAGTGGCAGATAATACGGAAACCGCCACCTTGACGGTCGGCATCACTGACAAGAATGACAATATTCTGACTGGTGTACCGGTGAGCTGGCAGATTATTGAAGGCAGCGGCACGATCATTCCCGTTGAGTCAATTACCGATACGCAAGGGCTGGCGACCGCCTCTCTAAATACCCGTCAGTCTGGCGTATTAAAAGCGAGCGTAAGTCTGAATAATGGTGATTCGCGCAATATTACGCTGAATGCTGTGGCCGATAACCGCACGGCAAAAGTGTTATTGACGGCGGAAAATAACAAAGACTCGGCCATTGCGAATGACGTCGATTCTGTTGTGCTGCTTGCCGAGGTTAAAGATGCCGAAGGTAACGCCATTATTGATTTGCCAGTCACCTGGCGCAGTTCGATTAATTCAGTAAATCAATCCGTGTCCAACACCGATATCACGGGTGTTGCGCGGATGACGCTAAAAGGCAACCAGGCCGGAGATGCGCAGGTAACGGCGCTACTGTTCAATGGCGAACAGGCGGATAAAAGCGTCAGGTTTGACCCTACAGCGGCAGAAATTGGGAACAGCCAATTGAGCACATCGCCACAAACTATCGTTGCAGATGGCGTTGCCAAGTCGCTGGCCACATTGATATTGCGTGATACCAACGGTAATCCGGTATCGGGGCAAAGTGTGAGATTCAGCGCGGAAAACGGTTCCGATATTTCTTTCGTCAATCAACTCGAAAAAGGTCAGGGTGTTTATCAGGTCGAGGTGATAGGAACGCGTCAGGGAACGCATACTTTAACGGCTCATATCGATGGAGCAAATCCATTTAACAAGAGTATTGATCTGGGGCTGGTTGCCAATGCTTCAGATGTACGGATTAAGTCGGTAACCGTTGCTCGTTCGCAGGCCAATGCTGACGGCAACGATTCAGTGGAAATAACGGCTCAGGTTGAAGACAGCCACCAAAATACCGCGCTGGAAAACGTGGCGGTAGGCTGGAAAACCAATCTGGGAGAATTAATACGGCCGGTTAGCCAGACTAATAAACAAGGGGTTGCAGTGATTTCGCTGACCAGTACCGAAGCCGGAAATGCGCAAATTGCCGGGCTATTAGGTTACGGTCAGGAAGAAAATGCCGACAAACTGGTTACATTTGTGACCGGAATGGTATCCGATGACAAATCAACCTTCTCGTTGTCACCGACGGTCATTACTGCCAATGGTAACGATAGCGCCACGCTGCTGGTGACTGCGCGGGATGCTCAGGGGAATTTGTTAACTGGATTGCAGAAAGAGATCGTGCTTTCTTCTCCGGAGGGCATCACCTTAAAGACCTCGGCATTTACTGAGGTTTCCACCGGAATTTATGAAGGAAAAATCAGCGGGACTAAAGCAGGGGTTGCCACCCTAAACGTTGCGATCAAAGGGGTTACCCTTAAGCAGCAGCGCCAATTAACGCTACGGGCGGATGCGGCTACGGCGAAGATGTTGGGTAGCGCAACGGCGACCCCAGCGTCCGCTATGGTGGGCGAGTCGGTTATTTATCGGGCGACTTTAGTCGATGCCTATGATAACCCGCTGGGGGCGGGTATTCCGGTGACCTGGCGTGCTAACGCCGACAGCTACTTGAGCCAGCAGCAAACCCTGACTAATGCCCAAGGGATAACCGAGGTGTCGCTCAGTCGCACCAAGGTGGGTACGGCGCAACTGAGCCTAATATTGACCGGTGGAACCTTTGATGCGCCGAATGTGCCTTTCCACGCAGGCGCGGTTGATGAAAGTAAATCCGAGTTGTCTCTCAGTCCGGGCAGCATTACCGCCGATGGCGTAGACATTGCGACGCTGAAGGTGATACTGCGTGATAAACAAGGCAATTTGCTGTCACTGCAAAAAGTATCGGCGGAGGCGGATCAGAAAGACGCGGTGACGATCTCTGCGGCTAAGGAAAATTCACCAGGTGAATATCTGATCCTGGTTCAGGGAAAAAAGGCGACCACCGTCAGTTTATCCACTCAGGTCAATGACGCTCCGTTCAAAACTGCGCAGACGTTAACGCTTAAGGCTGATATTTCCAGTGGAAAGGTCGATAGTATTACGCCGGCCGTCACCAGCATTGTTGCAGGGAAGGACAGCGTCGTTTATCGCGCGGTGATTAGCGATGCTGAGGGTAATTTACTGAAGGACGCTATTGTGTCCTGGCAATTAATCTCAGGTTCGGCGGTCTTTGATCGAATATCCAGAACGGATGGGATGGGAGTAGCACAAACTACCTTGAGCAGCACCGTAGCGGGTGACGTGGTTATTGCAGCTTATCTGAACAGTAACCAATATAAGAATGCTATACCGGTAACGGTGAAACCCGGCGCCATCGATCAAAACGCGTCGACCTTTGTCAGTGACAAAATCACAATAGGCTCGGATGGAACCGAAGCGGCCAATTTGCTGGTTAAGCTGAAGGATATTTACGGGAATAATATTCCTAAAGAGGTGGTTAATATTACCTCATCTTCTACATTGACCGGTTTTAAGGTGACGCCTCAGCCAATGAAGGATATAGGCAGCGGTAATTACACCGCGGCTGCTACCTCTACCGCCAAAGGTCAGCAGGTGATCAGTGCCAAAGTGGGCAGCACCCAAATTGGCAAAGATATTACGATTACCATCGGGGCAATAACGCCGGATTTGCGTTTTGATAATGCGCAGCAGCAAGTGACCTATGTCAAAACCTTTAACCAATCGCAGCCGGCCAGAAATGTTCCCGTCGGCGTGCGCCAATTTTGGAGCAGTAGCGATCCTGATGTGGCGCAGGTAGATGACGTTGGCAAAGTGACCCTATATAAATCGGGCAAGGTCACTATCACGATTCAAACCAGCGGTAATGGGCAATATAACCCGGCTCAGGGCAGCTATGAACTTCAGGTAGATAAAGCCGATCCTCAGCTCACGACGGATCAGGCAATTATTGCCGATTACTGGGCGGAAGGTAACAATCCATCGGTGAAGGTTTCACTCAATAATAGTGATGCTGCCGCCTTAACCCCAACTTATCGAAGTAGCGATAGCAAAGTAGTGACCATCAATGCTCAAGGTAATCTGACGCAAGTCAGACCCGGAGCGACTGATATTACCGTTTCAACGCCGGAAACCGATCAATTCAAAGGGAGTGAATTAAAGATTGGCTATACCTTAAGTAAAGGGCGGCATCCTATTACCTTCAGCCAACCGACTTTCCAGGTAACGGATCAGGAGAATCTGTCGGTAGAGCAGCCTATTGTGGCACTACCCGCTAATGCTAAATATAGTTGGGGAAGCAGCGATAGTTCCGTCGTTAATATTAAACCTACTACTGGGGAGATAAATAGTCAGGCTGTCGGCAAGGCTCGGTTGACGTTAACCATGGCATCGAATGAATTCTACGAGGAAAGTAGCGGCTATTACGATGTGGAGATCTACGGAAAACCGAGTATTAGCGGCAAGGTAGTTCACCTGAGTAAAGGTCAGTCATCTGAATCGAATAAATGGAATCCGACGTTTACCCGCGATACGATATCGGTGAACTGGTCATCCGAGAGCAGTAATAAATACACGGCGCCAACGAAGGTGGTAATTCAGATATTTGATAACAGTACCAACGCTAAGCTTGAAGAAATAACGGAAACTTCCAGCTTTATGTCGAAAACAACGACCTTCCAACCCAAAGAAAGCTATTGGGGAAAAAGGCTAAGGATTGTTGCCACGGCATACGGGTTTAATAATCTGCAGGATCGCTACCAGTATATGGTTGACGCGTACCCCTTAGAGCCGGCCGCTATTTGGAATAGTGCTATTCTAAGATCGCGTAGCCTTATTTATATCACTAGCTCAGGGGCAAGAGATTCATCATGTCGGGAGACATGGTTGGGTCGGGAGCATCATGTTAACGCGAACATCGATAATTTGGCCTTAAACTTTAGTTCAGGGGATAGATTAATCGCACCGATGGAAGTGACGGTAAGAGTCGACTTTGGCGGTCAGTCCAATTCGAATGTTTATACAAAAACCAATATTTTCTCCAGTGAGAATATTGCCGTTAATAAAAGCACCAAAATTTTCAGCGAGTGCTGGAAAAGCCACGTTGGGGGTTACTCACCATCATTAGTTGTCAAGTTCGGTGGGATGACAAGAACTTACTGGGGCGGGTCTCATGGCTGGGGGGGAAATGGTGACGGCAACGATACGCCGCGTGTGGATAATTACTAATGCTAAAAATATGACTATGGGGTAGTCATTTTAGATAAGTAGGACAGGGACGTTATTTACAATCCTCACCGCGACACTCAGTTTCGGTGAGGGTTATTTTGACAATAACAGGTAATGATTTTCACAGTAAAAATGATATCAAAAGATCAGAAATGTCCTACGATTAGTTATTTTAACCATGATGTGATGTCGCAGGCCGACCGCGGTGATCATTTTTCTCAGAGAGAGAGTCAGTTACTGAGTATTTCTAATATAGGACACAGTTTTATTCAGGACAGAGTGATGTACAGCGAAGATGTGTTGGATTTAAATCCGGCGTCGAATAAAAGAATATTGGCAGGAAGTAAAACTAAAGCAGAGTCTAGCTGTAGAGTAAAATTACAGACATTAAAAAAAATAACCATTTATTTAATCGAGTGTAATGAAGAAGGTTTTTATTTGTTGAATCAGCGCTCTGCCTTATCTGAAAATCCTGTCGGCATTAATAATAAACAGGAGATTAAATATAGCCTTTGTAACAATGATTCTTTTCCTGCGCGTAAAGATAAATTAGGCCAGGGGATTTTGTAGTAAAAGTCAGGGGGAATAATGTTCCCCATTATGTTAATAACAGCAAATCAATCAAGAAAAAGGAATGAAATATGCATTTAAGAAATCACTCATTCAGATCCTCTTGTCGTCATTATATTAAAAATGCAGAAGTAACTAAAAAGGCATCAGAAGTTTCTATAAATATAGGGAGAGTTAATTCTGGTTATTTTGCTAGTTTATTCGGTGTAAGCAATACCAATGTTAATATTAGTTGGAAAGGAAATTCCACGTCATTAGATCTGAATAAGGTAGTTAAAAATTGTTGGAAGACAATAAAAAATAATAATAAAGATATGGAAGAATGGCGGCGGCAGGAGAGAAGCGTATATATCCCTGCTGCCATTAATAAATCAATCGACACTGCTGCTGGATATTTAGGTGCCAAGGTAAGCACGGAGACGAAGGATCGTGTTTTTGATAGAACATTCCAATATAGGTATATGTCTGCCGAGTTTTCTGGTGTGAGTAACGTAAAGAGCGCAGCTCAGACTTCTATTGGACAAACGGTAGGGAACTATCTTAGTCGGAATAATTCTCTAGACAATTTATTTAAAAATAATGAATTGGGAAGAGATGCCAGCCAGCCAGATATGAAAAGAAAAATCAGAGAAGAGCATTCTTTAGTCAGTGCGGAAGTAACAAATTTCATCTCAGACCAGATCTATAAAAAATATTTCTCACAGGATGTCAGTGCGATAAGAAAAGTTGCATTGCAATTAACACTTGAGGAAACAGGGATGTTTAAGGCTAAAAAAATCATGCCGCCGCGGGTGTAAATTCTAAGTAAACAACCAACCCACATATAAGTGATATTGCCAGTAAAGCCATATCTTGGGTAATGACCGAAAAAATAAAGCGTGATTAAAATATGCAATATATGATCGAACTTTAAATTCACGTGAACTAAAAGTGAATTCTCGCTTTATGATATATAGAAGGAACAATAATGAAGATTAACAATTCAAGCACGTTGGTGATCAACCCTACTAGGGTAAATGAAAATAGTCAGACTGAAAGTGAGAGTTCTCGTCTCAAAAAAAATGTCGCAACAACCACGGCAGTCAGTAATACGACATCTACATTAAAAGCAAAAATAAACAGATATAAAGCTCAAAGAGATGAAGCGAATAAGACATTCACACCTAAAGAACAGCGTGTAAAGGAGTTTTATGGTTCAAAGTTTACTGTGACTCAAGAAGGCGGGTTACTCACCACCTCTAAACCTTATCCTAAGGAAGTACACTCCTTATTACATACCGATGCTAATATATCCGGAGCTAAAACGGCTGCCACGATGAGGGCTTTAATTGCCGAGGGGAATATGCTTGCGGCCAAAAAGTCGCACATGCCTGATGCCAATATTGACTTGGCTAAAGCGATACAAAACACTTTGTTCGAGGCAGCCGCAAACAATTTATCAGCGCTCACTGCACCTATTTCCTTACATATAGATAAAGAGCAGGGCATTTCACTCAATAATGCTAAAAGAGAATCGGTTAATGAGTGGGTGGCAAGGAATGATAATAGTGAAACCTTTATCATCTTAAATGGAAATAATGATGAAACCTACGTCAATTTCATTGCTGAGACGCTGAAGGATTCAAAGAATATCAATTTCATTACCAGTGGATTTGGCGGACATGGAACAACGGATCGGCACAATATTGCGATAAACAAAACCGAAGGCGATCGCTTCAAGGAAATTTTGGTCGGGAAAGGGATTTCGGCTAGCCGGGTAACCGTCGATCCTTTCTCTACTAACAGTGGCCAAAACGCTACGAATGTCGCAGATATTCTAGATCGTGTCGCTGATTCAGGTAAACCTGTATCAACCGTCGTGGTCAGCGGTACGCCAGCTGCAGTACCCAGGCAGACTCTTACCTACGGACAACAGCTGAAGTTAGATAATACAAAGAGTTTCAATATAGAATCATTCCCATTCTTTAATCCAAGTGAATATAACACTTTGGCCGATAGCCTAGCGACAATCAGAGAGTTTTCAACAACGCTTAATTATCTGTTCAACACGTCATATTTGCCTGCCAAACCCGAGCTGTATTCCGATGATTTTTTCTCTGCGGCTAAAGCATGTTTTAGCACATTGGAATCGAAATTGGGTAGTGAACATTCAGAGTTCGCCCAACAGAATAAACCTCTATTAGAGGCAATGAGGAATGTGGACGATGCCATGATAGAGAGATTCCGCAGCCAAAGTTTGACTGAAAATGATAAGGCGGCGGTAAAAACAATAGATAATTTCTTCAGATCTTTGTTCAATCCTCTTGAACTGACCTTTAAGCGTGATAATAGCTAGTCAATACCAATGTGCCCTCTTTGGGGGGCACATTCAATAGTTTTTGGAGGGGGCGTCATTTGCAGCGATATGGGATTTTTTATCAGGTCATGCAGATTATCTAACGGGTACGAAGACTAGAAGGGCGGGTTTCCTTTTCGGTAAACGTCCCAAACTTTTTTCGCATATTTCATCCGCATTTCATGACGATCTTTTCCTGTTCCTGAATTATATGCCCCGACGGCTTCCCAGCTATAACCATAGATCTTCATCATATCGGATAGTATTGAGGCACCGACCAATATGGAAACACAGGGATCTGAGGTCAACATTGCATCATCTACGCCTATTTTGCGCAGTCGGGGAATATGGCTGCTGTTTATTTGCATTAATCCTAAATCGTAACTTCCGTTATTATTTTTTCCTACGGCTTCTGGTTTCAATCCAGATTCTACCTGAGCGATAGAATAGAGCAGCTTGGCCTCAATGCCGAAAAATTGTTCTGAATAGGTCCAGCAGTTGGCGTAACCTTGATAAGGGAAAAAAAAGCTCAGGATAAAAATAATTATCCTCGATAAAGTCACGCTATTCATTAATTTATTTTCCCTGGTGGAATGGAACGATTCTTGTGATAAGTGGGGTTGTAAGAATTTTATCAGTAAATATATCATCATGAAATGATAATAACTGGTTATGTATAACAAGCTGGTTTTTTGGAACAAAAGTGACATCCGGTGGATTAGTAATATTAATATTAAACACAATCATAATTTGTATTGATCTTCCATTTTTGTTTTTTGATTTCATTTGTAATTCATTGTATTTATTGGTTTTTATTTATAATGCTTGATTTTTAATCTTATCAGATAGGGTTAGGATATTTATTAAATAACGCTAAATCAATGGGTGATTGTTTGTCACTGGTACAATCTGTTCTACATCAGGAATTGATGGGGAACGGTAACACTCTTTCCTAGATAATTAAATTTCCTCTCGTTAATACTAACGTTATCGATATACTCTTACGCAGTGTCTCGTCATTTTCTCATCATGTTTTTACTGAATCAAAGACATATATTGAGCCAAGAGATCATGACGCTCCCTATAAAGAATATAATAGATATATCTTTAATCGAATATGTCGGAATGTTTCTGAAACGAATGGTAACTAACTTATGGATAGGCTTAGTACTCATCTATATCTACAACAAAATGATCGGTTAGAGTTTCAAAAGCCGCAGCTGTTGCTGACTGAACCTCATAAAAGCACCGGTGTTGATTTTAAATTGATCGGTGAGAACGGCAGCGATGTTACCTGCCAGTTTAAGCCGGGTGAAACGGGTATCGCGGCTTTTTTACCAATGTCATTGCATATTATCGAAGGGAGTATGCGCTATCGGTCATTGGATCTCATTGCCCTGTGCAAGCTACAGGCATTTATAGATACTTCGCTTAATCGCGTAGGTTTTGAACGTAACAATGATATTTGCTGGGGGTTTGAACCCCTAGGGTTTCAAGAGAATGTGACTTTTAAACATATTGAGTATTGGTTAATCCGTCAATCGTTACGGGCAGACTCCGGAACGGGGAATATCGCCAGCATCTTACGTTCTACCGAATGGTATCGCTTAGTCAGATTTTTACTACAGGAAGCGGATAGCACCGAACGTTTGCAGGATTTGGGCGCACGCTATGGCGTTTCTGTGTCTCATTTTCGCCGCCTGACGCGTAAGGCTTTGGGTAATACAACCAAAGTAGAAATGTGCGATTGGCGGCTAGTTCGGGCGTTATTAGATCTGATGGGAGAACAGAAAAGTTTGACTACGTTGGCGATGAAGCATGGTTATTCGTCTCTTTCTCATTTTTCTAACGACGTCAAAATATCATTAGGTGTTTCTCCACGTAGCCTGAAAGATGTCATTATCAGCGATGCTAAAAAATGAATTATGTTATTGGTTTTAAAAGAACCTGCGTCTGTATTTTAGGGGTGGTTGTACTAGCAGGCATGCCTGAAAAGGCATTTTCTGAGGAAGATTCATCAAGTCTTTCGGGCTATGTAGCACGGCAAAATGATATAAAAGGGCTGATTGACGCTTTGTCATCAAGAATGAATAAGCCAATTATTATCAGCAAAGCCGTGGCGCGAAAGAAGATTAGCGGGGAGTTTGATCTTAATAATCCTCAGCGTTTAATTGACAACATTTCGGCGCAGTTAGGGCTGATTTGGTATCACGATGGGCAGGCTATTTATATTTACGATGCATCAGAGATGCGCAATGCCGTGGTGGTATTAAGAAACACCTCTTTTTCAGCGGTGAGCAATTTTTTGCGTAAATCTGGTCTATATGATCAGCGTTACCCATTGCGCTCAGATAGCGTGAGTTCCACGTTTTATGTATCTGGGCCCCCGATCTATGTTGAATTGGTGACAAATACAGCCAAATTCTTAGATGAAAAGAACAACGATTTGGATGGACGCTCAAAAGTTGCGTCTATCCCGTTGTTTAATACGTTTGTTCAGGATCGTGATTTTAAATATCGTGACGATAGGATCATTATTCCGGGAGCCGCTAGCATTGTTCAGCAATTACTTAACGGTAATGAATCCGGTGGGGATGTTATGGTGCCAGCACCGGCGACAGATACTATTGCCACGGATTTACCTCCTCGGCTGGATGAATTTCCCGGTGTCAGTCAGGCAAAACCCAAATTACCTTTTGCAGATTTGACTACGGCAATAAGGGGGCGTCCTTCAGCCTCGGGTTTTCAGATTGTGGCTAATCCGGGAACCAATAGTCTATTGGTTAAAGGAAGCGCTGAGCAAGTCTCATACGTGCAAAATATTGTCAGTGTTCTGGATTTGCCCAAGCGCCATATTGAGCTATCGGTGTGGATTGTCGATTTGCAAAAAGATGCGCTGGAACAAATGGGCGTTGAATGGAATGGTGGCGTGAATGTTGGGGGGAAACTAGGGATTTCTTTTAACGGTGGAGCATCCAGTACTGTAGATGGCGCAACATTTATGGCCTCAGTGCTGGCATTAAGCCAAAAGAACCAGGCGAATATAGTTTCCCGTCCGATGGTATTAACACAGGAGAATATTCCTGCCATTTTTGATAACAGCCGGACGTTTTATACTCAATTGATCGGTGAGCGTAGCGTTGAATTACAGCATATTACCTATGGTACTTCGGTTAACGTATTACCGCGTTTTACCGATGGTAACGAAATTGAAATGATGCTGAACGTAGAAGATGGGTCGCAGGTTCCTGTCTCTTCAGACACTCCAAATGGTTTACCGGAAGTTGGACGCACCAATATCAGTACTATTGCCAGGGTGCCCAGAGGGAAAAGCTTGTTAATTGGCGGTTATACGCGAGATGAAAGTACCGATGGGGAGGCCAAAGTTCCACTATTGGGAGATATTCCTCTAATAGGCGGGTTATTTAGATATAAAAAATCGCGCAACTCTAATACGGTACGGGTTTTCCTGATTCAGCCGCGAGAGATTGAATCTCCGTTACAACCGGATGCCAGTAATCTTATTGCCGATATGCAAAAAAATCTGGCCAATCCTGCGTTGCAAGACTGGATGCGAAATTATGTGGATAGCCAGAAATGGCTATAGATATTGGCAAGTTTTCCTCTTCATCACTCGATTTGTACCAGTTACGTCGGGATAAGGTGAGCAGTGAAAAAAGTGCTAATACGCAAAAAGCTGCCCAAGAAGGGGCTGTGAATAGTGACGAAACGCAGAATATTGCAGATGATTCACCAGCCGCCGCGGTGCAGCGTTTTGGCGACTCTATTGATGAAATGTCAATTCTATTATCGCAATTTCGCAATCGTCGAGATTATGAAAAAAAGATTGGTAGTGCGAGTGAAAGCAGCTTTGAACAAATTTTGGACGAGGACGTACTGCCTAAAGTCTATGCATTATTAAAAGTCACGTCGAGTGTCGATGGTTCAAATATAAAGAATCTATTGCAACAGGTGCGCTCATTATTTCCTGATGACAGCGATCTGGTTTTGGTGCTGCGCGAACTGCTACGTCGCCGCAATATTGATGAGGTAGTTAGACGCCGCCTTAAAATCATGTTGCAGCAGGTTGAAAAGCAGGCTAATCCGCGCCGGCTTAAAGCTGGAATAAATGTGGCGTTTAAGGCCCGCTTATTTGGGAAGGCACTGCAGCTTGATCCGGCACTCATGCGCGAGAGTTACCGTGATTTTTTAGAGAGTGATGCCCATGAGGTCGAAGTTTATCAAGATTGGATTTCGACATATGGCGCTAAGCATCGTGCCGCGGTGGTCGATTTTATGGAAAGTTCGCTGCTTAGCGATATGGATGCCCAGGATCCAAGTTGTTCTCATATTGAATTTGGTAATTTATTAGGGCGGTTAGGACAGGTAAAACTGATTCGTTCAAGCGACAGTGCCTTTATAGATAACGTATTGAAAAATGCCTTAATACGGGCGCATAACGATTCGGAACAAGCTTGGTTGTTATTTATGCTATGCGTATTACAGCATCCGGAACATATAAAAGATTATTTACAAGAAGCGATTGGTGAGAGAATAAAATTAAGTAAACACGCGGAACGTTCCTCGTTACTACATATTATCTCGCAAGCCTGTAAAAATTTACCCAGAGAATTATTTTATGAACCTGAAGATGCCGATGTATTAGCGCGGGAATTCGAGAGATTGGCAACAATAGCCTATCGCTACGAGTTAATTGAGCTTCGTCGGGGCAATTTAGAGTAAACGAAAAAATTACCCGGCTCGCACACTGACTCTATTGTTAAACCACCGCCCGTTATTATGAATTCGAGCATGTCGGGTTGTGCCTGAAATTGCAGTAGACCTTTTACTGTTAATTTCTTATTGCGTATATGATTTATAACTCTGTTGGCATCAATAATGGAACCTGATTTTGATTACTGAATTTCTTATTAAAACTAGACGGCATCCAGAGTTATTTATTCTACTGCTGGTTATTGTCATTATTGCCATGTTGGTTATACCACTGCCGACTTATCTGGTCGATTTTCTCATTGGCCTGAATATTGTTATTTCTGCATTGGTTTTCCTGTCGTCTTTTTATATTGACAGAATATTGAGTTTTTCGACCTTTCCAGCCGTACTGCTGATAACCACGCTGTTTAGGTTGGCTCTATCTATTAGCACCAGTCGATTGATACTTAATGATGCTGATGCAGGCGATATTATTGCGACATTCGGCCAGTTCGTTATTGGCGATAATCTGATCGTTGGCTTTGTTATTTTCTCTATTGTGACCATAGTGCAGTTTATGGTCATTACCAAAGGCGCAGAACGCGTTGCGGAAGTTGCCGCTCGTTTTTCTCTGGATGGAATGCCTGGTAAACAGATGGGGATTGATGCCGATCTCCGGGCGGGTTCTATTGATGCAGATGCAGCAAAAGAGCGCCGCAGCGTGGTTGAAAGAGAAAGCCAGCTCTACGGTTCTTTTGATGGCGCGATGAAATTTATTAAAGGTGATGCTATCGCTGGCATTATCGTCATTTTCATCAACTTTATTGGCGGTATGGGCGTGGGCATTAGCCAGCATGGCATGGATATGTCCACAGCGCTGGCGACATACACCATGCTGACTATTGGTGATGGATTAGTGGCTCAAATTCCATCTCTGCTGATTGCTATCAGCGCCGGTTTTATTGTCACCAGAGTCAACGGCGATGGCGATAATATGGGCCAGACCATGATGGACCAGTTATTAGGCAACCCATTTGTGTTGCTGATTGCTGCCATGCTGGCGCTAGGAATTGGCAGTTTACCGGGTTTCCCGTTCTTTATTTTTGCTATTCTCGCCGCAGGACTCAGTGGATTATTCTATTTCAAATGGAGTGAGAAAAAGCGCCATGCAGCTAAAAAGAATGCTCCGGCAGAAATAGCTTCAGGAGAAAAGAATATCGATGCCGAAGGGACATCTCTGGGGCTAATTGGTGATCTGGATAGCGTGGCGGCAGAAACAGTGCCTTTAATCCTATTGGTTCCGACAGCGCAACTGGCCGCATTACAGAAAGCCAGCGTGGTGGAGCGTTATCGGAGTCAATTCTTTATCGATTACGGCATTCATTTGCCTGAAATGATGTTGAAGGCATCGGATAATCTTAGTGCTAATACCGTCGCCATCTTAATAAATGAAATAAAAGCGGACGAATTTAATATTTACTTTGGCCTGCTGCGTATCGTCAACAGTACCGATGAGCTAAAGCAGTTAGGTGTTGAATGCGTTACCCATAATAAAGAAAGTTGGACCGATAGCACTAATCAGGCATCGCTTACACAGCTAGGCTATCAGCTTAGACCGGCAATTGATGAGCTCTATTACTGTCTGTCAGTTTCTCTGGTTCGCCACGTTAATGAGTATTTTGGCGTACAGGAAACCAAAGATTTATTAGATAAGTTAGATAATAAATATCCTGACCTGATGAAAGAAGTCCTGCGTCACGCGACGGTTCAGCGTATTGCCGAGGTATTTCAACGCTTGCTGAGCGAAAAGATATCTATCCGTAATATGAAGATGATTATGGAGTCGCTGGCTTTATGGGCGCCCAGAGAAAAAGACGTGATTGCGTTAGTTGAACACGTACGTACTTCATTATCGCGTTATATATGCCATAAATTTTCACAGGGAGAGACGCTACGCGTTATTAATCTCTCTGCGGAGTTTGAAGAGAAATTACGGCAGGGAATAAGAAATACCTCCGGTGGTTCATTTTTGAATCTGGAACCTGCGGTAGCGGAGGAACTCATTGATGCGCTGACGTTAGCCACAGATAAATTGACAATATCTAATAAAGACATGGTTATTTTATCTTCGGTAGATATAAGGCGATTTGTTAAGCGCTTTATAGATTCTCAGTTTAAAGACTTGGAGGTAATGTCTTTTGGCGAAATCACGGATAGCGTATCTATTGATGTTTTAAGAACTGTCTAATCAACAAGGAGATAATAATGAATCTAGATATTGTAACTTTAATTCGTGACACACTATTGGAAACAGGCTGCGATGAATCGTTATTAAATGATTTCGACGGCCACTCGACTATATCGCTAGATTTTTCAGATCGTGCCAGCATGTTAATTAGCCTGATTGACGATCAGGTCTGGTTATGGTCGCGTATTGGTGAGGAAAATACTCACGTATTAAGTCAAAAAGCTGATGACCTTTTAAAAACTTTAATGGAAGGCTGCGCTTTCACTCCGTCAGGGCAATTACAGTTAGCCACCAATGATGGGTATATCGAATTAAAGGGGCTAGTTAATTCAAGCTATACCGAGACCAGTACTCGATTTGCTGAAGCATTAGATGAGTTCTTTGCGCTGCAAGAAAAGTTTGTGGAAATTCTTCAATAATGAGTGAAATACCATTGATCCGTTATCAGGCTCATCCTTTGCGCCTGAGCGGGCCGATTCTTGAATCGGTTCTGCCAGGGGTAAAGATCGGTGAAATCTGTGAAATACGTCAGCATTGGCAAAGTACCGAGGTGGTTGCTCGTGCCCAAGTGCTGGGATTTAATCGCGATCTGGCGGTACTTAGCCTGATTGGTAACGCCAATGGTTTATCCAGAGATGCCGTGATTAGCCCAACCGGTAGCGCATTGACGGTCGCACTGACCCATTCATTATTAGGTTGTGTATTAGATCCCTCAGGGCAAGTCGTCGAACGATTCTCCGATTCCGCCGCCATATTGGGGCATGAAATTCGCCCCATTGATGCACCGCCACCATCATATTTGCAGCGCGTAGGTATTCGTCAATCGTTTATTACTGGCGTGCGAGCCATTGACGGCTTGATTACCTGCGGGATCGGTCAACGGCTCGGTATTTTTGCTGCGGCAGGCTGCGGAAAAACTACGCTAATGCATATGTTGATCGAGCAGGCAGATGCAGATGTGTTTGTTATCGCACTCATAGGTGAGCGCGGCCGAGAAGTGACTGAATTTACTGATATTTTACGAAGGTCTGGGCGGCAACAGCAGTGCGTGTTGATTTATGCCACCTCGGATTTTTCTTCTTTGGATCGCTGTAATGCGGCTTTAGTGGCTACCACGGTTGCTGAATATTTTCGTGATTCAGGCAAAAAAGTGGTGCTGTTTCTGGATTCAGTTACGCGTTATGCCCGCGCTTTGCGGGATGTGGCATTAGCCGCAGGCGAAGCACCAGCCCGGCGAGGCTATCCGGCTTCGGTATTTGAGGCTTTGCCAAAATTACTCGAGCGTCCCGGCTGTACTCATAGTGGAAGTATCACCGCGTTTTATACCATTTTACTGGAAAGTGATGATGAACCAGATCCAATTGCGGAAGAGATTCGCTCTATTTTGGACGGACATTTTTACCTTAGCCGCAAACTGGCGGCCAAAAATCATTATCCGGCAATTGATATTTTACGCAGTGTGAGTCGTGTAACCGGTCAGGTTTGCCAACCGTCGCATTTACACAGCGCAGCCGAAGTCCGACGGATATTGGCGAAAATCGAAGAATTACAGATTTTTGTGGACCTAGGGGAATACAGCGCCGGAGAAAATGCGGAAAACGATCGCGCTATTCAGCGACGTGATGATTTATTCCGTTGGCTGTGTCAGCCCGTTGAAGAACACGCTGTATTTGAAAATACATTGAGTCAATTGCATGAATTTGCTTCGTAAATTCACTGCACTACTACTGCGCAGTGAAAGCAAAACTCAGCGTCAGGAGCGGATATTAACGCAGCTTGATAGCCGGATACGTGAGTGCCAAAAATCTGTTCAGGCTCTAGACGCTCAACGCAAAGCGGCAACCGGCCTGTTGCACAGTTTGCGCCCGCAGGGGCAGGGACTAAATCGCGCCATGCTGTATGCAGTACAGCGGAAACAGTCCGCGCTTCGTCGCCGAATTGCCAATATTGACCTGGAAAAAGTACAGCAGCTAACGGATCTGAAAAGCTGTGAAGAGGACAGGCAAAAGGCGCAGGTGCAGCGTCTGAGACTCATTCATCAGTCTGATAAATACAAGCATTTGCAAATGCTTGAGCGGAAAGCTCACCGCCAGATGGCCGACCGAATGGAAGAAACCGAAATTGAGGAGATTATTGCATGGAACAAGTAAATAGCGTTTCAGGAGCCAATACGGGGCGAACGGAAAATATCTCCGAAGTTGCGCAACCTATTTCCGATATTGTCAGAAAGAAACAGCAGGAAGAAAAGGGCGAGCGTTTTACCGAGATCGCCGATAAAACCGTTCCGTCTATGCCAACCCTATTATCGCCGCTATTGGCCTTGCAGCTTGGAATTGGTCATAACGCTGACTCTACAACCAAAAAGGCTGAAATAAGCGCGCTGAAAGGATCTAAGCTTCAGGCAACTCATCCGCGTTTGGATTATTTAACTCAGGAAATTCCTGCTAAGCCGATCGCACAGCTTCAGCAAAGGATTCCTGAGCGTCTAACAACGAAAGATATGACAGATAAATCCCTACTGGCTGCTCTACCGACGGGAAAAGAAACAAAAAATATTGAAGTAATAAGAAATCCGCAGCCGTTGCAGAAAAATAGCCATGTCACAGATGCCATACCCGTTGCTTCTCTTGCCCGGTTCCCTACAGATAAAACCAGCGAGTTTTCTGCCAATGGAGATCGTCAAAATTTAACTGCGCCGAATCATGAAAAGTTAAATATTGTGCAACAGATTGGCGGCAAACCGACATCGACTGATATGACAGCTACTGGAGAGAGTGAAGCTTTATTTCCTCAGTTTAAAAAAGAGGTAAAAGTGGATTCTCTAGCCTCAGATAAAGGGCGCCCTGAATGGTTATATCCGGTACCGAATAAATCAACCCATTCGGTGGTGGATATAGCAACCAAGGCTGCATTGCCTATGGGAAAAACCGATAAGTTTCCACAGCCGCAATCAGGAAATAATGAAATAGAAGGGCCAGGGAAACTCACTTACCGTTTTAAACAATGGGGTGAAGGACATCATGTCAATATTTCAACGCAAACCCAAAATCACTCAGCTCAGGTGGTCTTTCAACCCTCGGACGCCACGGTTCAACAGCGTTTAGGCACTGGAGAAATGCCCCAGCATTGGAGCTTATTGCGTGACGGGGAATCGCAACAGCAGCAGAAACAGCATCAGGAACAACCGACTCAGGACGAGGAGGAAGCTCAGTGATTGGCCGGTATTTTCGTCAAATAAGTCAGGAACAACTTGTCTGGTCACGTGTTGCTGAACATTGGGAACGGCAAGGTATCGACGTGAGTTTTACTATTCCTCCGCAAAATGTTTGCCTGGTGTCATTTGCTACTGATGCCGGTTGGGAAGGCCTTCTTGATTTACGTAACTGGTTTATGCAAATGATGCCAGAACAGGCAGGGTTAGCGACCAGCGCTTTTACCAATGAACAAATTAAAAATTTATTTATCGGATGCTCGCAGCCGATAAATATGGCGTTGCCGGAATTTAGCTATCAATCAATGCAGAATATTGAGACGGTTGAAGATAACAAGCTATTTAATACTCCGTTGTACGCCATAGATACGGATCGCGGTCGAGTATGGTTGACTAAATTTGTTCACGAATCTGTCAATATTCCAGCAAAAAATCAACGGACAGATTTATCCCATCTTCCTTTGCCGATATGTTTTGAAATAGGAAGTAGCAAGGGGAGTTTAAGGTTACTTAATAAATTAATCTGCGGTGATGTTTTACTTATTACTGATGTCAGGCAGCAAGTAACAATTCATGGCAAACATATTAGATATTACCAGCGTAATGGAGATGAAATAATGCTAGAGGAAGCGATGTCAGATATGCCTGTAGAAAACAAATCTCAGGATAACCAGAGTGATGGTAGCCATGACCAAGAAATATCTATGGGTTTGTCCCCTCGCTCTCAAATGCCTGTTCGCTTAACATTTACCTTGCAACAAACTCAGGTAACGGTTGAAGAACTGGAATTACTATATAAAGGACATATTTTCACCTGTGATCCTGATGCGGAAAAGAAAATCATCATTAGCGGTAATGGCCTGGCACTGGCTCGCGGCGAATTAGTTTGGATAGAAGATCGCTTAGGCGTTGAAATAACCGAGATATACCACGAGGCTGGCAATGGAAAATGATGTTTCCCTTGTTGGGCTATTAGCGTTTGCCACTTTACTACCTTTTATTATTGCCTGCGGCACCTGCTATATCAAATTCTCCATTGTCTTTGTTATGGTCAGAAACGCGCTGGGATTGCAGCAAATCCCTTCAAATATGACGCTTAACGGTATCGCGCTGTTGTTATCGATGTTTGTCATGATGCCTGTGGTGCAAGAGGGCTACCACAGTTATCGCGAGAATAATGTCGATATTAGCAGCGTAGAGTCGGTGACTTATTTCGTAGAGAATGGCTTCGAAGGTTACCATCGCTATTTAGAAAAATATTCAGATCCGGAGTTAGCGCGCTTCTTCTCTGATGCGCAGCTAAAAAGGGACGGTGTTAAAAGTGGTAGTGCAGAGGATACCGAAAGGGTTTCTATTTTATCCCTGTTACCAGCCTACGCTCTAAGTGAAATCAAAAGTGCCTTTAAAATTGGCTTTTATTTATATCTACCTTTCGTGGTAGTTGATTTGCTAATTTCCAGTATTTTGCTGGCTTTGGGAATGATGATGATGAGCCCGGTGACCATTTCTGTGCCGATAAAATTGGTGCTGTTTATTGTGCTGGACGGTTGGTCGCTATTGTCTAAAGGCCTAATCACGCAGTATCTGGATCTGGCTCTATAGCTCGGAGGGCTGGAACAATGAATGAACTCGTCTTTGCCGGTAATAAAGCCTTATATCTGATTCTAATGCTTTCCGCTGGGCCAATTGCCGTGGCAACCATCGTCGGATTAATTGTAGGCCTGATCCAAACAGTCACGCAGCTACAAGAACAAACTTTACCCTTTGGTATTAAATTACTTAGCGTCGCGTTATGCCTTTTTTTAGTTTCAGGTTGGTATGGTGATGTATTGTTGGGCTTTGCTCAAGAAGTATTAACAATAGCGTTGAAATAACCTATGCAAATCGGACTGTTTTTTAATATTCACGACTGGCTCTACGCAATGATATTGGCTTCGGCCAGGTTGATGCCTTCTTTTATCCTACTGCCGTTCCTTAATAATAATACTCTAACGGGTATGATCCGTATGCCGGTTGCCATGATTGTGGGGGTGTCATTGTGGCCTTATCCACTCCAGGAACTACCTGATTTTGATACGTTGTTTTATTTCGGGCTGGTTGCAAAAGAAGTTATCATTGGACTATTAATGGCCTGTTTTTTTTGCTGGCCATTATGGGTATTACATGCCGTCGGTAGCATGATTGATAACCAGCGGGGTGCGACGCTAAGTAGTAGCATCGATCCATTAAGTGGTGTCGATACATCAGAACTTGCCAATTTATTTAATTTGTTTGCTGCCGTGATTATATTAGAAAGCGGCGGGCTTTTGCTCATTTCTCAGGTATTTCAAGCAAGTTATCAACTTTGGGACCCACTGTCTTTTACTTTGCCTTCCCTTTATCCAGCGCTAACTTTCCTGAGTATTATGATGGCGAAAGCATTTATTCTCGCCAGTCCGGTTTTGGTCGGCTTTCTATTGGCTGAAGCGCTGTTAGGTTTATTATCCCGTTTTGCCCCGCAAATGAACGCATTTTCGCTGGCGTTGACGATTAAAAGCAGCATAGCGTTCTTTATTCTTATTTTGTATTTCACCCCGATTATTCCAGTCGAGGTCATTAATATGCGCTTTCATGCGGATTCATTATTTGGCTGGTTGAAATAATACGGTAAAATGGACGTTTTATGTCATCAAATAAAACAGAGAAACCCACGCAGAAAAAACTGAAGGATGCGGCTAAAAAGGGCCAATCTTTTAAAAGTAAGGACTTGGTTATCTCATGTCTTATCTTAATTGGTGCCGAGTACATTATTAATATATCGAGCTTTTTAGAAATGGGGAAAATCGTTACCGAAGCCATCGCAAATGGTTTTTCCAGTACCTTCCATGAGTATGCGCGAATGGTGGCATGGACGGGATTAAAGTTATTGCTTCCCTTTTTACTGCTATGCATATTTGCGTCCGTATTCCCGACGTTGTTACAAACGGGATTTCTCATCGCCACTAAAGCACTAAAGATTAATTTTGCAGCGCTTAATCCTGCGAGCGGTGTGAAAAAGCTATTTAGCTTACGGTCAGTTAAAGATGTGATCAAATCATGTTTGTATTTGGTTAGTTTTATCGTTGCCGCAAATATTTTTTGGGAAAAAAATAAAGAGCTCCTTTATTCGCAGGTTAACGGGGCGCCTCAGCAGATTATATTAGTTTGGGGGGTGCTGTTTCACTCGCTGATCCTGATATGTCTCTCTTGTCTGCTTATGGTCATTATTCTGGATGCATTAGCTGAGTTCTTCCTGCACATCAAAGACAACAAAATGGATAAGCAAGAGGTTAAACGGGAAGCCAAAGAGCAGGATGGCAATCCGGAAATGAAATCCAAACGTAAAGAAATACATATGGAAATGTTGTCGGAACAGGTGAAGTCTGACATTGAAAATTCCAAGGTGATCGTGGCTAACCCAACTCACATCGCCGTGGGAATTTATCTAAATGTAGATGTTATTCCAATCCCCTTCATTTCAGTGCTGGAAACCAATCAGCGAGCCATTGCCGTTCGTACTTATGCGAAAAAGGTCGGCATACCAGTAATCGAAGATGTGAAATTAGCCCGACAAATCTTCAAAACTCACCGACGCTATTCCTTTGTCAGTATGGAGGAATTAGATGAAGTACTCCGTTTACTGGCCTGGCTTGAACAGGTTGAAAATGCCTGGAGCAGCGAGGTCCCTAAAGAATAAACATCGTTTTACAAAGATATTTTTCGCTCATTATTTAAGAATTGCCTGTGTTTGAAAGGGGATGAGCGTTCCTTAAATGTAGTTTTTATTTACCCATGATTAAATATCGTTATCGGCAGCAGCATTCACGCGGTAACGAACAACCTAGGAGATAACAAGGTATGACCCAGGAAAATACGATTATTAGCGATGATGAAATTGAAAACATGCTGTGGGCTGCTCTCAATCAGGGTGCCATGCTAAAAGACATTCACGGTGTATCTGATGAAATGATGGAGCATATATATGCTCATGCCTACCAGTTTTATCACAAGGGGCATTTAGACGAGGCTGAAAATTTCTTCAGTTTTCTCTGTATGTATGACTTAAATAATACCGATTACTTTATTGGATTAGGCGCAGTGAATCAGCTGAAGAAAAACTATCAGAAGGCATGCGATCTCTATTCTCTTGCTTATGTGATGGGGAAAGATAATTTCAGCCCGGTATTCTTCAGCGGTCAATGTCAATTATTAATGGGTAATTTTGTTAAGGCCATGCAGTGTTTTGATTTGGTGTGTAAGCGTAGTGACGATGAAAATTTAATTAAAAAAGCGAAAGTTTATTTACAAACTATTCGACAAAACAGGAAAGAAACGAACGAAGAGGCAGATTAAGCCGAAGATCGTTACGTAATTGGAGAAATTATGGCTACGACGAGTGTTAATAATACCCCTATCCAGCTTGCTGGCTATTTGTTAAATGACGCCAGCAATGAAAATATGGCGGCATTAAAGCAAAAAACTCGAATGCTGCCGCAGCAGGGTGGTTCAATTATGGCGGCGGCCAATCAAAAATTGCAGGCAGCGCAAGAATCTGCACGCAATATCATTTCCGCCGGCATTGACCCAACGCTTAGTGGTGATGTTGAAGTTGAGCTGAATAATGCGCTTTTACAGGAAGCTCCAGTCCTGAGAAAAGCGAACAGTAATCTGACTAAAGACGGAGCTCTGTTGCTGTTATTAACTCAAATGCTGAATTTAAGCAGTGAAATGGCATTGAGTAAACTCTCGTCTAACCTTTCCATATTAATGTCTACCCTGGACGCGCGTAAGAAAGAGGGAGAAAAGGCAAATGCCGAGATTGATAAAGCAATGGGCGAGACCGAGCAGGCTTTATCTGAGTTTGAAAATGCGGTAAGCCAATTAGGCTCGGCTAATAAAAATCAATCGCAGAAAAAAGAGCTTCTCGATCAGGCCAAATCAGATCTGGACAAGCTAAAGAGAGAAGGCGTAGAAAAAGACGATCCTCGTTATATTGCCGCGGAAAAGAAAGTCGCTGGCGCGCAGTCCGATCTCAATACGGCAGAGGCGGCAACCAGTAAAGCTCAGGCCGTGGCGGATCAAAAGCAACAAGCGGCCATGAGTCTGCAAACGAAACTTGAAGGGTTAATAAAGGCGGCGGACGTTAAATACAGCGCCGCTTTACCTGGCAACGCAGCTATCGCTGGGCAAATCGATCAGCAGAAAGAAAAACAGCTCAGCAGCATGGCCACCATGACCATGCTGATGGGGAAATTTATTGAAATCGTAGGTGAGAACTCGATCAATAAATTAAAGAATGATTTAGCCATGACGCAAAAACTCCAGGAAGCGCGTCAAAAGGATATGACCAAAAAAGCCGCTGAATACGATGAGCAACTGCGTAAGGCGGAAGAAACGCGCAAGATGACCGGCTGCATTGCTGATATTCTGGGCGGACTAGCCATTGCCATTGGTGCTATTACATCGGTATTTGGCGGCGCCGGAGTAGCATTAATGGCAATAGGTATAGGTTTAATGGTTGCCGACCCTATTATGGAGGCGGCGACGGGACAATCTTTGACTGGCATGATTTTAAATCCATTTATGGAACATATCTTTATGCCATTAATGTCATTAATTTCTAAAGTAGTGGAAGAGATATTTGATAAAACTCCGATTGGTTTATTGCTTAAAGCAATAGATAAAGCCACCGGGGCAAATATGATGGATACCATTCATAGCGTAGTTTCTGCCGCAGTGACCGTTGCGGTTATTATTGCCGTAGCTTATTTTGCTAAGTCAGCGGCTAAGTTTGTCATCGAAAAAATGGGTAAGGCGATGACAAATATGATTATGGAAACGATTAAGAAAACCATCGAGCAAGCGCTGAAAAAACTGGTGCCGAAAGTAGTTAAAAGTGCCGGTAAGCAAGTGAATCAGGTTTTCAAACAAGCGAGCAAAAGCCTGTCCAAGTCACTATCAAAAGATCCGGTAGCATTGAAAAAGCAATTGAATAATATGGAGATGTTACGTAGCGTAACCACCGTTGGCTCTGGCGTGACTCAAACCACCGGCAATATAGTGGCAGGGAATTTACAGGCTGATGCTATGGAGGCGTTAGCGGCATTTAAACTCGGTAGCGCAGATATGGAAATACTGAAAAAATTCTCAGAGCAGATTCTTGCGTATTTTAAACAAGAGCAAACGCTAATGCAGGAGTTGATGAAGAATATGTCCTCGGTACTCCTTAAACAACAAGACACAGGACGTACTATTCTTCGCAATATGCACGTTTAATATCACTCCATAACCTAATAGGTAAATAATATGTCATCATCCATTGGCAGTAATAGTCACAACCTTATTCTGAATTATCCGAATCTAGATATTACAAAAAAAGAATTAAATGGCGATAAAGAGTCAATTAAAAAAAATGCAAATAATACGAATCAGCCGACTGAATCGAATAAATCAACGGCTGAAAATAAAAATGTAAAAACAGAGGGGAAAATTAGCCCTCAGGCGGCGGCGCTGCGAGAACCTCAAGGTGAGATTCAACCAACGGCGAGTAAATTGATGATGGTGGATTTGGCTGAGAAGAGAACCACCGCTGCGGTGAGCCCTGCGGACGACACGCCAAAACCGGCGATTGCCGCACCGACGGTTGAAACCCAGCCAACGCTGTTGCAAGAGCAGCTGAAACATATTACCGGCGTCAGCAATTTCGCTGCTGAACAAACCAAGGCTACCGATGCAGCACAGCCTAAACAGGGCTTTGCCATCACCAATCTTAATAATTCATTTGGTGCCAGATTATCTAATGTCGTGATGCTTGCAGTGAAAGTATTGACTGAAATGCGAGTGGCGGAAAATAAGCTGGGCGGCCATCAGCTAGAGCTTTCGGCTAAAGCGGCGCAAGCCTCTGCCGCACATACTATCCAAAGTGGTAAAGAAGCACGAAATCAAGCGATTACTCAAGGTGTCGTTGGTTTGGCCACCACCGTGGGTGGGCAAGCTCGGGCGATGAAGGGCACCAAAATGTCGAATAAATCGCTTGATGTGTCCAAACAACAGGCTAATTTCCAGAATCAGGCGAACAAAAGTATCAGCGCTCTGAACAAAGTGGGGCCAGGGCAAAAACCTGGCTCTGCCGTACTACAGAATGATAAATCAATTATCGAAGGCGGCGCGATCCACGATAAACAATACAGTGCAACGCTGAAGGGGATCGAAAGCAGTCGCCAAATGAATAATGCGCAAAAAGTCATTGGTCAAGGTAACGCGGCCAGCCAGATGGGCAACCCTATGGGGGCGGTAGCGGCGTCCCAGTTCCAGGTGAATGAGGCTGAAGAGAAAGCCGGCGCGGCGATTCAGGAAAATGAGAAATCCGTCAAGCAGGAAACCCATGCTGAATCAGTCAAACGTAGCGACCGTGATAAGCAATTGCTGAATTTGCTGATGAATATGCTGTTCCAAACGGTAACGGCAAAAAATGAAACGATCAGCAGCATGATCAATAACAAAGTGTAGTTGCTAAGCCCCCGGAGTTTTGGGGGCGATTTTTCATATGTCTGAGCGATAAGTGAGTCAGTTATGGATGGAATTACTAATAATCACAACACTGTGCGTTTTTCCGAGCATTTAGCGGTTAATTCTAATGAAACGTCGCAGGCTCCCGCCGCTGCGGTTAATGAAGAGGCAAAAGCTGCTCGCATGACCATCCGGCAACAGGTTTTGACGAAAACAAAAACTCAGTTAGATACCTTGCATAATTCAGATAAAATCGCTCAGGGCGCCAACGCGCTGTTAGGCACATTACGCGATATTGAGCAGCGTCAGCCTGAGCGAGCTGCGCGATTAGCCGCATTTTCTACTGAGGGAAAAAGTCAGCAGGATTGTGATAAACAGCTAGAGATATTGCTAACACCCGATAAAAGTGACGCTCTTGCTCGCACGCAGTTAGATGCATTACGTGCTGCGGCTTCGGATAAAAGCAGCCTTGCTCGCCGCACATTGTTAATTGACAGCACCAGTAAGCAATTGCAAACCATTGCACAATTGGCGCAGGCAAATCCTGAGAACTATGACTTAACGGACGAACAAGCGGCTGAATTACAGGCTGCCGCTCGGTCTGTTCGGTTCGCTCCTGCGACAGAACCTACGGAAAATAAAGGTCCGATCTCCAGTTGGGATATTTATAAGGACTTGGCCGACGCCATTGGCGAAATGGATGACAGTTATTTATCCGTCCATGAGTACGCAGTGAAACAATATTCTGATTTTTTCAGTGATTTCTCCGATCTGAAATCTAAATTACAGGAATTTATTAGTTCCGGTAAAGACGGAAATATCATTCTGAAGTCAGGTGAGATCAGAAAGGAATTAGATGCATTACTGAAAAAATATTCTGTAAACCCTGTCACTAAAGCCGCCGTTTTATTTCCTAAACAAAGTGAGACCGGTGGGATTAAAGGGGCATCTAAGGAAGATGCAAAGGCATGGGCCAGTGAATTAGGTGTTGATCCAGATACCTGCGTTAAACAACTGCCTGATGGTTCTTGGGTTTGTACCATAGACACCAGCCCGCTAACAAAAATGAAAAGCGATCTGCCGCATAACGATGTTGAAGATATGAACTCTGCCAAATTCCAGGCTTGGATGGCAGGTTTTGACGCGCAGGCAGAAAAACTACAAACAGCTATGCAAAGCCACTTACAGAAATACAGTACCGCCAGCTCCACGTTCGATAATTTAATTAAAGTTCTCAGTAGCACTATCTCCAGTTTGCTTGAGACAGACAAAAGCTTTTTCAGTAATTAGCGATAAGGAAAGAATATGCCATCTTCTATACAACTGGCTGTCACTCCTCAACTTGATTTCAGCCGTATCACGCAGAACGCTAATACCCATAGCCAGTCTTCTGTGGCTGCGAATATTAGTCACATACAGAATGTGCCTGTTAAACCCTCAACAGAACCTGCATGCAATAATCCCAGCAGCAAGTGTTCTAATGTGCGTAGCGTTTGTGCCCAGTTACATACCCAAACGCAGTCGCAGTTGCAGGGTTCAAACTCCCCTGAGCCGCAGGCTCGTGCTGCGACCTTAAATGCTCCCGCTGATATTCCAACCGGCGAGATTTTTTACGGTCAGCATATGGAACAGGCTAAAGAAGCCTTTCTCTCCGAGCTACCGGCAGACAAAAAGGCTGAGGTCAAAGGAATATTAGACAATGCCATTGATGCAAAGGGGAAAGATAATGTCCTGAGATTTATGCAGTTATTTAGCGAAACCAAAAACTATTGCTGCGAAAATCAGCTTACAGGGGAGAGTAAAGACAAGGCGTTTTCTGATATCGCTAATTCTTTAGTCAAACTGCTGACACAGGATAAATTGCGTAATAATTCTGCGCTAGGCGATAATAGTACAAAAAAGAATCACGAAAAATTTGCTGAATTGCAGCAGAAGCTAATTAGTATGGGATCAGCGGAACCGAAAAAACTTGGTGAACAAATATTGGTTAATCAGGTGTGGCCGCTGGTGTCTGCTTATTTTAGCGATAATGCCGATCCTCACGAAATATTTCGTGAATCACTGTCATTGCTCGATGGGCAAAGGGATCAAAATATAGCGGACAGTGCCAAGTCGCGGTTTGAGAATCTTACTCAGGATTTCAAGCTGATTGCGGTGGTATTAGATCTTCTGCAATCGAGAATTAACGCTCCGCAGGGAGACACCATCGACGGCCCAAATCCGCCCGCGGCACCGAACAGAGAAACGCCTGCCGCTCCGGCAGCACCGGCCACGCCAACAGCAAACGCGCCTGGAGTAACCTACAATACTTACAACTATTACTTTGGTGCTAGTTCCTCATCGCCAACTCAGCCGGCTAATCCAACGACTGTTACGGTAAATCCGACTATCAGCCCTTTATTTAATCCGGTATTTAGCCCATCTATTAATGGTTATCCGGCAGGTGACAGACCAGCATCGGCTCATGCGACGGAGACTAAACGCGTTAATGTTGCAGATAAAACTCTGGAAAACGATGGGCAGAAAGACATCGCGCAAAGAGAGGCAATGGGTAAGTCGGTCATTGGTGTTAGTAATGACAGCAAGCCAACGCCATTCACAACTTTTGTTGATGGTAATACGCCGGGAATGGATTCAACGGAAGTTCGTGAACCCATTAGCCCCGCGCCTTTGATGAATCATAAATCGATTTTGACCCGCGACAGGTCAGCGCAGGGGGATCATGTACCTGCGACTGAAACAGATACCCACGACGAATTGGTGGTCCAGAAAAAAGTTTCTCATCAGTCAGAGATAACTCGGTCAACCCGTGTAGTAACAGATAGCATTTCACAGCTTGATTCAGATGTGGTACTGCGTAGCAAGAATTCTAATCATGAAACGGGAGTCTCTACTCGTTCCGCGACTATTACAGCTAATCCGATTAAGGCTGAGATAAATGCGCCAGAGACAAACGCGCAGGTAAATAATAGGGTAGTGCCGCCACGGTTTAATGGTTCCACTACGACGTGGGATTCAGTTACTCCGTATTTGCCGAAGCAAAATCATGTCAATCCGCCTAATACGCGTACTGTAGGGCCTGCTTTTATCGGAGGAATGGAATCGCCAAACCGAATTGATCAATTAAACCGGAGAAGTAGTGAAGCGGTTCGTAATAGCGGCCAGTTTTTGCCTAAGATGACTGCGGAGAAAACCTCCTCACCAGAACAAGAGAGTCATAATGTCAATCGTACCCGCGTGATAATGCCGCCAAATCGGCCATTGAATAATCCTACGGTGCAGACTCAGGTTGAAACAGCGTTAAATATTACTGAAACAGATTCTATTTCGACACCAAATGCAGCACATACTAATTTAAATGCAGTACCCGAAGAGCATCCAGAATCATTTACCGCCAAACGCCAACGCTTCGAAGATGAGAGTAAAGGGCGTGATGCGTCACGATTAAAACCTAAAAACCCTGCACCTGCGGCGGTTGATTCTGATCGAATAGTGATGAGTCCAGGTTCTTCCTCGGCATTATCTGGGTATCAGCCTCCTCGCAGCGCAAACAAATAAATTTAACTGAGCTAATTTCACCTTTCCTTATTGTAGATAAGGAAGGGTGAAATTAAAGGACAGATTAGATATGAAAGCGATTATTGATGAAGTTTTGGTGTCCTGCCTATTTTGTGAGCAGGTTGATATTTCACCAGATAAGCACATTGTTAACGATCTTTATGCTGACTCCGTTGCTTTGCTTGATATTACGATGGCTTTGGAAGAACGATTCGGATTTGATTTCAATAAACAGGATATCGAGCAGTTTGAAACCGTTGGCGACCTTTACGAAATTGTCATGAGAAATACGGTAACTCTTTAGTAGTATCTTAATGTTCAATGAAAATCATTATTTTCTTATCTCAAGGATAAATCAATGACTCACAAATCACTTTGAGTTAATGCATCAGCCATCATAGTTTTGTAAATATATGTATATATTTATCATCGGCAGTGAGTAAGATATTGCGCAGAATCTTTCTTTATCAAAAGGCCTTAGGTTACGACCTCAAAAAAATCAATTTAATCTAAATCATAATAATTATAATGATCGTTTTTTTAAAGTAATCACTTAGTGATCTGGTTAATTATATAAGCATGTAGATATCTTGTGAGTTTATATTTGCAGGCCGATTAGTCTATTTTTCAGCATGGCTGCGACTCGTTAGATATGTTGCATAATAAGAATGATTTACATTACACCTTGTAAAATTAATATTCCCTTTTGATTTTTTAAAGGGTGAACATAGGAAAGAGTAAACTATGAGGGCCGCAAAGTGATTCAGCATCGATTTGGTAATTACTCATTAAGCTATGATGGCGACCTTATGCATCTTAACGAACGTATTCTTATTCCACCGAAAGAATTGGCGCTCTTAAGATTGTTTCTTGATTCACGAGAGCAACTGCTCTCTAAAGATACGATTATTGAAAAAATCTGGCATGGTGTGCAGATTTCCGATGAGTCTTTAACCCGCTGTGTTTATGGCCTAAGGCGATTATTAGGTGGGAATAAAGATTATATTGTTACCGTATATGGACGAGGTTATCGCTTTGTTCCTCCTGCGAAGGAAAAAGAAGCTTCAACGCTGTTTTTCTCCCGCAGTAATAGCTTCTTTCAACGGCCGGATCGATTCATCTATCCATTACTAAATTAATGTTAACTTGACGGTTAACTATATGGTTTTATAATGATTTTTATTGAGATTTACTTCGTGTTTTGAGAGGGCGTATTTTATATGGCTCTCTCGCTTTTTCATGCTAACTCTTCTACTTAGCCTGTTCCTTTCGGACTGTAAACCTGCATCAATCTCTCATCATTTTTTAATCAAGATCTCACTCTAAAAAATGTTTCTAATAGCGCCAGTAATTTGAATATTTCAATAAATTAATAACGCGCGCTTGGGGCTAGAACTCTCAATTATGGTTAATGAAACTGAACATGGCGGCACATCACCACGCATTGTTGTGCGTCTACTTAACAGTGTCTTGCGAGGGTGCGAGTTTGTTTTAGACTCGGGTACAACTTTATTTATCGTGTCTGAACGGGAGAATATTCACGCTCAAAATTCAGGAACGGTACTTCCAGAAAATATGATATTTGTTCCTATGGAACAAGGCGGTGTTAGCTTTGAAGCCGTGGTGGAGAATAATCAAAATGAAAAAACCACTCTAACACTACGAGAGTTAAAACCTGACGGTAACATAGAAAATACAGTTAATCTTAACGAAGTGATTCATATCGGTACTTTAGATCTCGCCGCGCGTTTTGAACATGATACGTGGAGCCAGGATATCCTCAACCATCCTGAAACGGGAATCAAAAATACGTCAAAGCCGATGGAGAAGAAAAAAGGTTGGTTTTGGACTGGGCTGATACTCCTGTTGCTCACGCTGTGCATAACGGTTTGGGGCTATACCTATTTTAATAGCCAGCAGCGTAAGATTTTAGAAATTTCGTCTCTGCTTGGATATAAAAAGAATCAGTATCAGTATCTTCAGGGAAGAGACAAGATAACTTATATTCTGGCCAATGATGAAAAATCAATGTATTGGGCACAACAAGCCTTGGTAAGAAATCCACCTTCATCTTCAGTTAAAGTGGTCAATATCCCGGCAGAGGAGTCGCGTATTAGCCTTTGGCTGAATGAACATTGGCCAGCGTTAAAATTTCATCGCATTTATCTCAGCAATCCCACAGAGCCGGTTGTTCTGTTGAGTTATGAAAGAGGGCGTCTGGACAATACTCAGAAAAACAGATTGTCTGAATTGCTGAAAAAAGAAATACCTTATGCTGATTCAATTGTTTTTAATCAGATGAAAGATTCGTTAGTGGCGAAAGAAGCTGAGCAAGGCTTGAGTAAAATGTCGATTGTTTTTAGTGAGAATAAGAACGTTGATAGCGTCACTTTTGTTATCCGGGGAGAAATGGATGACAGCGAATTACAAAGAATAAAGACCTTTGTCCAAAGTTATTATCAGCTTTGGGGGGGCCAGTATGTGCAATTTTCCATAGAGCTAAATAATGACTGGCTCAAGGGCAAATCCTTTAAATATGGTGATCAGGGGTATGTAAAGGTTTCTCCTTCTCACTGGTATTTTCCTAAACCTTTATCTTTAAATGAGAAATAAATATGGCTAATCCTCCAATTTATGCGACACCTCCATGGGAAGGTTTTCTTTCCGAGAAATCAGCCTCTTTTGATACTGGCGTAACCAGTTTGAACGAGGAACTTGAGAAAGCATTGGCCTCGTTGAAAGGGGATCCATCTGACCCGATGCTGTTAGCACAATATCAATCACGACTTTCCGAATATACGTTGTACCGAAATGCACAGTCCAACGTGGTTAAAGTCTATAAAGACGTTGGTTCGGCGATTATTACCAACTTCCGCTAGTTATTACGTATGAGTTATTACACAAAGGGTATGACTGCCCTTTGTCATTAATTAATTGAGATCACTATGTCCGAATCTATTACTGGAGTTATGTCCGTCACGGCGTTTTCTCATGATGCGGTGATGGCATCTGATGATGTTATGTCGCTAGATAGTCTGGTTATGCAGGCTCTGGCTAAAGGCGTGGTGACATCTGATGCTGAAAAAAGCCATGTGCTGAATAAAATACAGGACCCGCAAACAACGTCAGATCCGGCACAGCTATTCGAGTTGCAGCAAAGAACCGCTGAATATAATTTGAAAATGTCCTTATTCGCCACGCTGACCCGAAAAGCTATCGGGGCAGTTGAAACCGTTGTGCGTGCATAACAATGCTTAAATTTAAAATACTTGTTCCTCTGTTGTTGTTGTTATTGGTCGGCTGTAAAGAGCAGGAGCTGCTTAAAAAGCTCGATCAAACGCAGGCCAACGAAATTATCGCGTTATTACAGCGTAATAATATTGATGCCAGTAAGAAGGAAATTACCAAAGAAGGCTATGTGGTATCGGTCAATAAGATCGATTTCGCCGCGGCGGTTGATCTGATGAATACCTATGATTTACCCACCAGACCTCGAATAGAAATTGCCGAAATGTTCCCCAGCGATTCTTTGATTTCTTCTCCACGAGCGGAGAAGGCACGACTTTATTCGGGAATCGAGCAACGTCTCGAACAGTCGTTACAAACCTTGCAAGGGGTTGTTTCAGCGCGGGTTCATGTCAGCTACGATTTAAGCTCGAGTGAAGGCCAAAAGAATAGTATTCCGGTTCACCTTTCGGCGCTGGTGAAATACGATGCTGAAAATATTGATGCCACAGTGATGATCAGCGATGTGAAACGCTTCCTGAAGAATAGCTTTGATGACGTTGCCTATAACGATATTTCGGTGGTTCTTTCCAAAATACCGCAAATGCAACATCAGGCTCCTTTCACGGTGAAAAAAGGTTTAGGTGGGACGCTGTGGTTTATGATTGCCGCGGTAATTCTCTTTATTTTTTCCAGTATCGCTATGTACCTGTATCGGAAAAAACGCACTGAAATTCATCCAGCGGCGGAAAGTGAATGAGCTTGAAGAAGGGAATGGGTGTTAGCCAGCTTGACCGGATATTATTTGATCCTTTGTCCTGGATACATCCTGAGCGCGTTCGAATTCCCGACCAATTTAACCGCGGCCTATGCCGCAGCGTAATCAATCAAGTCTTGCTTGACGCGTTGAATATTTCGACACAATACGACCACAGGATATCTAATGGGCTAACGCGCCTTTTTATTGATAACTGGTTCATTCTTCCCAAGGTGGCTTTTTTAATGAGCTGCCAGCGTTATCGTGCCTGTCTGGCATATGGTGGAAAGCTGGAAATGCTTTCTGCTATGGCACGTCAGTTCGCCCAATTAGAATTAATAGAAACCAGTCGTTGCCCGTCAGATATCTCGCCGGATGTTCAGTGGCTGCGGGCTCAGGCAATAAATGAATTATTGTGCTTCAGTCAGGATTTACCTGACGCAATCAGGCAACGTATTCCATTACTCTTTCCTGGCGGTGGAGCAATCAGCCTTGAGCGGCAGATAAATCCGACTGCTGATGTATTGTTATTAAGGTTAGCTATCCAACATGCAAAACGATATAGAGACTAGCCATCCGCTAAATGCGCTAGAAGGTATCTTGTTAACTAAGTCGGCTATTTTACGACGCAAGATGGCTAAAAATATTCTGGTAGAGGCTCAGATTCGCGCCAGAAAAATAATTAAACAGGCGCAGGCAGACGCTGAAATTTTACATCATCAGGCTTATACCCAAGGTTATGAAAAAGGGATAGTGAGCGCGGCAGAAGCCGTAGTCGGTTATATGGAAGATTATCAGTCTCTCAGCCACCAATTATACCAAGAGTTACAGCTCGAGGTTAAAAACATGTTATCGGGGATATTACATCAAGACGAAGTTTTTCTTGCCCTGCTGGATAATTGGTTACATGAATTGCGTGTTGAAGATACGCCACAATCTCTGCATCTATTACTTCCTGCGACGATGAATCAAGGCTCGAAAGAATTGGCTGGATTGCTGGAGCGAATTTGGAAAGGGCCGGTGGTGATTGATTACCACGCCGATCGGCGTTTTGTCATGAAATATAAAGATCAGCTCGCTGAGTTTATTCCAGATGAGTTTATTGATAGCGAAATGCCCAAACTGTTAGGGACAAAATCACTACGGGAATCATGTGGGAAACTGTCTGAGAGTGGCTTACAGCGGCTGAGAACTGTACTGACTCGACATTTGGATAACGCGCCACAGAATTTACCGGTAAACGAGGCGTAATTAACTAAGGATGAATGTGATGATCGGTGATATTAATAAGATTAGCGGTGGGAACCTTGCAGGGGATGTGGCTGATAACACAAAGGTAGAATCGCTGGATGTCATGATGAATCAAAAAACAGATATACCCATGACGCCTGAAGAGTTTGCTTTCAAAATGCTTTATAACGAGTGGATGCAGGAAACATTATTATCAGACGGACTTCGCCCTGAAGATAAGGTTGAATGGTGAAACCGATGATATTTAAAAGAACAACATCACCGCTATATTTTCTCCCTTTGGGGCTAGTAATTGTTCTGAGTGGCTGTAGTTACCATAAACAAATAACCCCTTTGTTTAAATCGCAGGAATCCTTAACGCGAGCTGAAATAATAAAGCAGTTGCAGTGCAATGATGCTAAAGATAATACGGCTGACTCATTGTTACCGGTGGCGCTTTACCAGCAAATGAATCAATGTGCTGAACAGGGAAATTACCGCTCGGCTACGTTGTTATTTTCATTAGCGGGAACCTACACCTGGTACGACGCCAGTCGAATAGATACGGATTCGGCGCGCAATAAACATGCACAATTACTGGGAGAGGCTCTCGGACGATTAGCGCCAGAGCGAAGAGAATACCTGTGGCGCAATATTCAATCGGTGCTAGGAGATCGCCAACAGCTGGATACCGTTTGCCAAATGGTTCGCCTGATCGGCCCGCCAGCATACCAGCCGGATTATATGGCTGGAGGTGAGGGTAAGATGATGCCTGATTTTTCGGCGTTGCCACGTTGGGATGGAGCATTGCAGAATTATCTACATTGTCCGATAGATTAAATGGTCGGATTGATATTGGCCAGCCGCTTTTGTCTTTCCATTTTCAATCTCTTCATGCCAATGGCGTTTGTAAATTAGGGGTGGCCAATTTAATTTCCCATCGTTCACAAACGCCGGTTCCAAGCAGTGATTCAGGGCATAACGCGGATAAATGCAAATAATAGTGCCAGTAGGATAACGATTACCCCCGTGGCTACAGCAAGCCTTTCAGAAAATAGACGACGCATTAGGAATATCCTTAGGCAAAGTGATAACGTTCGGAGTGGTATTTGGATAGCGGCACGTTCAATTCATCCAACGCTTTTTCTATGGCATCCATCATGATATCTGGGCCGCAGATAAAGTATTCATGGTCTGCATATTCGGGCGGCAGATGACGTTTTAGCAGTTCACCGGTAATAAAACCACGTTCACCCGGCCAATCCGGCGGTGGCTGGGTAAGTACATGTACCACCTTCAGATCCAGTTTTAATTGCAACGACTCTAACTCTTCGCGAAAAGTAATGGATTCCCAGCTTTTACTGCCATAAAGCAGAATGACAGGGCGTTTATCCCCGCGATCGGCCAGCGTGCGAATCATGCTCATCATGGGGGTAATGCCTACGCCGCCCGCAATCAAGATATGCATATCGGCCGGATGACCCAAAGTAAAAGCGCCGTAAGGCCCATCAAGGTAAAGCCGTTGTCCGGGAGTGACCTCTGGAATTCTCTGAGTAAAGTCCCCAAGATTGCGAATTGACATCTCAACTCGCCCATCCTGAGCCTCGGCGCTCGACGAAAATGAAAATGGATGACCGGTAATCTTAAACGGGCTGCCCCAAAGCGTTAACCAGCCAAACTGACCCGGAGTAAAACGAAAGCCCTTATGCCCATCCGGATGCATCACCAAAGTCACGGTATCGCCGCGCTCCCGGCGCACTTCGCTCACTCTATAAGGTTTTCGTAGCATAAATAACGGCTTAACCAGGCGAATGTAGAGCAGCAAGGAAAACCAGAAAGCGATCAGCGCCACCCATAGCCCGCGTTTCCACGGGTCTTGCAAATAGAAACTCCAGCCAATCATATGCAGAATACCGGCGATCACCGCCAGTAATGCGAGAATAATGTGGGTTAGATGCCAAATTTCGTAGCGAATTTTTAACTGCACACGCCATAAAGCCGTCACAACCAATGCTATTAATGAATAAGTTGAAATAGCGGCGAAGCGGGCGCGCCAAGGTGCTTCGATAAAATTCAGCAGAGCCAGGAGTTCGGGGCGAATAACAAACAGAATTATCGGGTGAGCGATAACCAGCGCAACGGCAATCAGAGAAATGCGACGGTGGAAGTGATAAATTACGTCCTCCCCCCAAGGTTCAGTTACATAGCGAAAGCGAGCGGTCAGGCCGAATTGTAGCCCCATCATCGCCAAACCGGCATAGCCTAGAGCCACAGAAAACTCGGTCCAGAAATCTCGCGCAGGCGGCATGGTGCCAAGCAACATGGCAAATAGCGGAGCCAGAATAAAGAACAGATAGGTTAGAATCCAAAGCGTGCTGCGTATGGCATAAGGCATCTATTGTCCCTTTTTCTGGATCACGATATGACTAAGTATAATCGGACAATATAAGCCTCCATTTTTTTATTAATCTTGAAGCGTTCCCATGCATAACTCATTGTAAAAACTGAATTGTGCCCTGCGAGCTAAATTAGCTAAAGGGGAGGGGAAATACCGGCGGGCTATCACCCCTTTTGGCGTCAACGTTGTCAATTCAGTCGGTTTAATCAATTGGCTTAATTAATAGGAGAATAGCAACCGGAAAGTCATCTATGCGGTTATAGCGGCTCTTGTTGTGTTGTGCAGTGAATACCGCCGCCGCCTGCTGCGATCCCGTCAATGTTAATCATCACGATATCTCTATTTGGATAAAGGTGTTTAAGCTGCGCTTTGGCCGCTGTATCAGTGATTTTGTCGCCAAACTCCGGTGCAATAACCGCATTATTACAGACATAGAAATTGATATAACCGGCGGCAAAATCGTGGTTTGCATATTCCCCTCGGCTATCAGAAGGATTTTCTAATACCACGACGTTGAGCTTACGGCCTTTGGCGTCCCGCGCATTGCGTAAAATAGCCAAATGCTTTTTAGTGACTTCGTGATCGAAAGACTGCGGATCGGGATCGTAACCAGCCACCACCGTTCCCGGCGTGGTGAAACGGGCATAGAAATCGGTATGACCATCGGTAATATCTTTACCTTTGATACCGGGCAACCAGATGATTTTTTCTAAACCTAACAGGCGCTTGAGTTCGGTTTCACAATCTGCTTTGCTCAGACTTGGGTTACGATTTTGGTTCAGCACGCAGCTTTCGGTGATAATGGCGGTGCCTTCGCCGTCAACCTCAATTCCTCCTCCCTCAAGAACCAGGTTTGTGGTCATCCGTTCTACGCCCGCCTGTTCAGTGACAAAACTGGCTACGTGCGCATCCTGTCGATGCAGTTGCTTATTTCCACAGCCGTTAAAGTTAAAATCAATACCGGCTTTTTTACCCTGAGCGTTATGGACAAACACCGGGCCGGTATCGCGTAGCCACAGGTCATCTAATGGGCAAATCAACAGTTCTACCGCCGACCCGATTAATTGATAGGCGATTTGGTAATCATCCTCTCTGACGAGCATGGTGACCGGCTCATAGTCGGCGATAGCTAACGCAATGGTGGCAAGATTACGCTGCACTTCCGGTAATAAACGACCGCCCCAGATGGCTTTGCTGGCACCAAATGCCATCCAGGTGCGACGATGGGGCGCGCTTTCGTCGGGCATCATCCAGCGCTGTTTATCATCCTGATCAATCATAGAGAACACCTTATTTGGTTGTAATAATAAGCCGCCCGCCATCAGCGTGGCGGCCTGAATAAATCGTCTACGGGTTGCCATATTTTCGTCCTTCGGGTTTATGTTTACTGTAGATAAGTATCGCTGGTGCGGCAGCTTATCTCGCGCTGGCACCGTTCATTTCCTGCATAGCGGGTGAGTGGCTTTATTATCTGCCTTCTGTTTCTTGATAAAAATTGATGTTTATTGCATTAATACCCCAATAAAATTAATGTGTGAGTGAAAAGTGAACCGTATTCCCTCTCTCAAACTATTAATGGGGTTTGAAGCCGCAGCGCGATTAGGCAGTTTTGCGCGAGCCGCCGATGAGCTTTGCCTATCGCAATCCGCCATTAGTCATCAGATTTCGCAGATAGAAGCTCAGACTGGGCAGCCGCTGTTTCGACGGGTTGGCCGAGGTGTAGAATTAACCGTAGCGGGAGAAGTGTTACAGCGAACGGTACTGCGCACGCTGGAAACTTTGCGTAGCGGAATGAGCCGGATTGCGACTTATCTTGATCCTGGGCTGGTGGCGATGGTTTGTCCCTCGCCGATATTACAGGGTTGGTTACAGCCGCGTTTAGATGCGCTACAACAGCAGATTCCCGATCTTTGTCCGCTGTTATCCTCCGATGAAACCGCCCGTTTTATTGACGAAATTGATGTGGATATTGCCATTGGGAGTCGACCTCTCGATCAGGAAGGATTGCTACAGCTTCCTTTTTTGCAGGATGAGTGGGTGATGGTGGCGAGCGCTGCCGTAGCGGAAAAATTGATTCTTCACCCGGCGAATCACCACAGCGACATCACCAGCCTGATTTGTCTGGAGGAGCATCTCACCGGTGAGAAAACCGGCGCGCTGCTGGCGAGCTTGTTACAGCGCTTCCGGCTGTCCGCCATTTATGATGATCAATCTGGCGTGATGGATGCAGTGCGGCGGGGAAGGGGAATGGCGTTGCTGTCCCGTTTGGCCGCAGATAGCGGATTACAGGATGGAACGCTGGCTGTGGTTGACGATTATGCGCCGTTGCCGGGGCAAACGTTCTGGATTTCCCGCGTGGCGGGAGAGGCGCGATCGCCTCAAGTCATGGCGGCATTCGCTTGGCTACAGCAGCAAAATAATATATCTGAGTCATTCCAAAAACATATTTGATTGACTACAGATAACCCGCTTTAATTTGCTGAATGGGGTTTTAAAATCAATCGGTAGCGATTAAGTGTGAGTTAGGATGAAATGTAACAAATAAGTTAATTAACTCCATGATTGCAGGCGTTAATTTTATTTAGTACATTGTTGCGCGTATTTAGTCTTTATCTGGTTTTTAGCACGCCTAATTGGAAAATTAATACAATCTAGAGAAATAGGGATATATGAAAACCTCTCATAAGTTACTCATCAGCTTCATTTGTGTCGCTGCGCTTTCCGGCTGTGCACGTACCGTTCCTGTATTAACGCCTTACACCAATATCACGACCCATAATTCTACCGAACAGATCAAAACGGCCATCCTGGATGCAGGTCAGAATCGTGACTGGATCATGACTCCGGTGGCGCCAGGTGTGATTGATGGGCGCTTAATGAACCGCGATCACAGCGTGAACATCCGTATTAACTACACCCCGACCAACTACACCATTAAATATGTCAGCAGCACAAACTTAAAATCTGCTAATGGAAAAATCCATCGTAATTATAATCGTTGGGTTAATAACCTCGATAAAGATATTCAAAAACGTTTAATGGCTAATGCTAATAAATAATACGGAAATTTGAGTTAAGTCGGGGCCGGATTAACCGTAATCTGGCTTTGGCGATTTGATATTGGACATCAAACCATGGCCGTGCGCTATAACTACGATAAAGATAATATTAGTGCGCTTGACGCAATTACCGAGGCACAGAGAATTGCTTTTGCGCCCATGTTATTTCAAGCGGCGGTAAATCTCAGGGATTCAGGCATTCTATCGCTGTTGGATAATTGCAGAAAGCAGGGCGCGACCCGGCAGGAAATTACCTGCGGCTGCGAGCTGAACGATTATGCCGTAGGCGTGTTGTTAGATATGGGCATGAGCGGGAATATTGTTTACCAAACCGAAGGCCGCTATTTTATCGGCAAAATTGGCCACTATTTACTGCATGACGCTATGACCCGCGTCAATATGGATTTTACGCAGGACGTTTGCTATCAAGGCTTATATCATCTGAAAGAATCATTACAGCAGGGTAAACCGGCTGGACTTCAGGTTTTCGGTTCCTGGCCGACGATTTATCCGGCGCTGAGCCAGTTGCCTGAGCCTGCGAAACAAAGTTGGTTTGCTTTCGATCATTTCTATTCCGATGGCGCTTTCAGCGCTGCTTTGCCTCACGTCTTTGCCCTTGAGCCGGCAAAAATTTACGACGTGGGCGGCAATACCGGAAAATGGGCTTTACGCTGCTGCAAATATCATGCGCAGGTCGAGATGACCATCATCGATTTACCGCAGCAAATTCTGCTAGCTGAGAAAAACATCGCGAAGCATGGGCTGTCTGAGCGTATTTCTGTCCATGAGGCAGATATATTGACCGATGTGCAGTTACCGCAGGAGGCTGACGTTTGGTGGATGAGCCAGTTCCTAGACTGTTTCTCGGAAGCTCAGATTATTGCTATTCTCAAAAAAATCGCAGCGGCGATGAAGCCCGACGCCAGAGTGTGTATTATGGAGCTCTTCTGGGATTGCCAGCCCTACGAGGCTGGAGCATTTAGTTTAAATGCTTCTTCGCTGTATTTTACCTGCATGGCTAATGGTAACAGTCGTTTTTATAGCGTCACTGATTTCCTGGGTTATTTACAGAAAGCCGACCTTGAGTTGGAAAAGCAAATAGATAATCTTGGCGTTGGCCATACTTTATTGATTTGTAAAAAACGATAGCGGCTGACTGAAAAAAGCCGAATCGAGGCACTAACCGAAAAATTATAAGAAATAAGGGGCAATTGGGCATCAGTCAATTATTGCCTCGGTATTTTTCTCATTTTCTCCGCCAGAGATCACGAATTCATGCAGTTTACTCTGAACATCACCGATTGGCAGGCTATCGCGCCTGGATTAGCCTTGGCAGATGAATGGCGCAGATGGGCTAATCAATCGCCTGCCAGGATAGATCACACCCAGCCGCTGGCTAAATGTAGCCTGTTGCCGATGATGACGGCTCGTCGCCTGAGTTCAGGAAGTCGTCTGGCCGTGGAATGCGGGTTAGCGATTTTGCGCCGCCAACCGGTGGATGCGATTGTATATACCAGCCGTCACGGTGAGTTGGAGCGTAACTACCGCATTTTGCAGGCGCTGGCGACGGAACAAAGCCTGTCACCCACGGATTTTGCTATGTCGGTGCATAATTCTGCGGTGGGTAATCTTACTATCGCCGCCAGAAAACCGCTGGTTTCATCGTCTTTATCCGCCGGCGCGGAAACTTTTCAGCAAGGTTTGCTCGAAGTTATGGCGTTACATCAGGCCGGCTATTCCCGTGTATTAATAGTGGATTTCGATGGCGTAATTCCAGATTTTTACCATCCATATATGACATCGGATATGCCAAAATATCCGTTTGCCGTAGCTTTACTGATTGAACCGGGTGATATCTTGCGCTGCGCTACCCGCAAGGGGCTGTCGCCCGAGCCGGAGGTGCCCCAGAGTCTGCAATTTTTGCATCATTGGCTGGGTTCGCACGCTTCCTTTGTCGTAACCGGCGGTCGATTTGATTGGCAGTGGAGCCGTTAGGATGAAAGCGTTGAAGCTGGGGCGACAAATTAATGGGCTGTGGCGGCTGATCATGACGGGGCTATGTTTTGCCCTGTTCGGGCTGGGCGGGCTGTTATTATCGTTGCTGTGGTTCAATTTTCTCCTGCTGACTCAGCGTGATGGTCAGCAGCGGCGCATTCTGGCCAGACGCAGCATTTCCGCCAGTTTTCGCCTGTTCCTCGCTTTGGCCCGCAGGCTGGGTGTGCTGGATTACCGCTTGCAGGGCATCGAAAAGATTCGCGCTGATAAAGGTTGCCTGATCGTCGCGAATCATCCCACGCTGTTGGATTACGTTATTTTGGCTTCGGCCTTGCCGGACGTCGATTGTCTGGTTAAGGCTGAACTCTTGCGTAATCCCTTTGTAAACGGCGTGATTAAAGCCGCCGATTATCTGGTCAATAGTCAGGGACAAACCCTGCTGCTGGCCTGTCGCCAACGTTTAAACCGCGGCGAGAATATTTTGATTTTTCCCGAAGGTACGCGCACCAGTCCGGGAAAACCGCTGAAATTACAGCGGGGTGCGGCCAACGTTGCCGTCCGTTGCGAATGTGATTTGCGTATTGTGCATATTCACTGTAGCCAACAAACGCTGAATAAACAGAGCCGCTGGTATCAGATACCGCCAGAAAAACCGGTGTTCAGCGTTGTGGTGGGCGAACGTATTGCTAACGAATATTTTGTGGCTGTCGAAGAGGATGCGCAAGCGCTTGCCGCTCGCCAGCTGAATCGACAATTAGCCCAGTTATTGACGCCTGAGAATGGCCAACCCATGGATACGGATGATGCAAGAACGCTCTCTTGAATTAAAAAAACTAATTATTGATACCCTGAATCTCGAAGATATGACTCCCGATGAGATAGACGCAGACGCCGCGCTGTTTGGCGACGGTTTGGGACTGGATTCCATTGACGCGCTGGAGTTAGGTCTGGCGGTCAAAAATCGCTATGGCGTGATGTTATCTGCCGAAAGCGAAGAAATGCGTCAGCATTTTTACTCCATCGCCACGCTGGCGTCATTCATTCAATCTCAACGCGCTAAATAGTCGGATAACTTATGGATAAACAAGATATTTACCAGGAAGTGTCGGATCTCTTGGTCAAACTTTTCGAAATCGACCGGTCGCAGATCACGCCGCAGGCGCGTCTGTATGAAGATCTGGAATTAGACAGTATTGACGCCGTGGATATGGTGGTTCATTTACAGAAAAAGACCGGCCGTCGGATCAAGCCTGAATCCTTTAAGTCTGTGCGTACCGTGCAAGACGTCGTGGATGCGGTAGAACAATTATTACAGCAACCAGGCTGATCGGTTGTTTCGGAAAACCACGCCGTTTATGCAAAATTTCCTGCGCATCGCCAATGGACTAATTATGTTGTTATGGCCGTTCATTATTTGGGCGGGCGTGACACAGGGTCTGTCCTTCTGGTTAATTCCGCTGTTTATTGCCTTTTTCCTGCTACGCCTGTGGTTACTGAAAGATCATGGGGGGCTGCAAGGTCAAACGGACGGCCAAATGTATGCGGGGAAAGCGCTGGCGTTAACCGGTATTGCTCTTTGCGCTGCGAGCGTGCTGATGCGCGATCATCATGTGCTGATGTATTACCCGGTGGCGGTTAATCTAGTGCTGTTGGTTCTGTTCGGCAGCTCTCTGTTTTATGGCATGCCAATCGTGGAGCAAATCGCCCGTTGGCGTGAGCCGGATTTACCGCCGCAGGGTGTGCGCTATACCCGGCGTGTCACTCAGGTTTGGTGTTTGTTTTTTATCATCAACGGCTCGATTGCACTGGCGACCTGTTTGTATAACGACATGAAAATCTGGGCGTTATGGAATGGCATGCTGAGCTATATCTTTATTGGCGGCGTGATGGGCGTGGAATGGCTGGTACGCCGACGGATAAAAAACCGATGAATACATTACCGTTGACTCAATGGCTGTCTGAAGAACGGGCGGGTAGCACTTTGATTGCCCGCCGCGGTGATAAAGATATCCACCTGAAGACGTTTCGACAGGATGTGACCCAGCTTTATGCGCGCCTGATAAGCAGTTCAGAAACCTGTTGGGCGCTGTGTTTTAACGATAGCTATCAGTTTTGTGTCGCGCTGCTGGCCACTCTGTACGCGGGCAAAATTCCGGTACTGCCAGGGCATAATCGGCGAGCGCAGCTCGTTGAGCAAAGCCAGCATTTCGAGGGGGTATTAAGCGATCTGCCGCTGAAACTAGACTGCCCGGTGTGGTCGCTATCGGACACCGCCCCTGCGAGCGTGCCGTTACCGTCGATTGCCGCTGACGCTAGTCTGCGGTTATTCACCTCGGGTTCCTCCGGCGAACCCCGTCGGGTGGATAAACCGGTTGCCGTGATGGATAGAGAGGCCGTCTGGCTGGCTGATTTATGGGGCGATCGGCTGAGTCACTGTGTGGTTCGGGCATCCGTAAGCCATCAACATCTGTACGGTCTGACGTTCCGCATCTGGCTACCTTTAGCGCTAGGGCTGCCTTTCGCCAGCGAAACGGTGGAGTTCCCTGAGCAACTGGCGAACAGTCCGCGCTGCGCCTTTATTACCAGCCCGGCGTTTTTACAGCGGCTGGATAGCCAGTTGCCGCCGCCGCGTTGCGAATGGGTGGTTTCCGCCGGTGGGCAGCTACATTTTGACGATGCTCAACGAGCGCAGAACTGGCTCGGAATCACGCCCGATGAAATTTATGGCAGCACTGAAACCGGAGTGATGGCATGGCGTAACCGGCATCATCCGCAGACACCGTGGCAGCCGTTTAGCGGCGTGCAGCTGAGTCGCGATGAGCAGGATAACTGGCGCGTGGTTTCCCCTTTGATTCCCGATCCGTTGGGAATGGCGTTGGATGATCGAATTATTGTCGACGATCAAGGGCTATTTACACTGGCCGGTCGTCGCGATCGGGTAGTCAAAATTGAAGAAAAGCGTCTTTCTCTCAGTGAGATTGAGCGGCGATTGCAGACTTTGTCTGGCATCGAAGACGTTGCGGTGCTGGTGGTTAAACGCGGTGCGCGGCAATGTATCGGCGCGGCGGTGGTGCTGAATCAGGCAGGATTGGACGAATTAGAGCAAATCGGTTGGCTGCGGCTGACCCGCCGCTGGCGACAGCAGCTTGGCGGTTGGCTGGAACCGGTGGCATTACCGCGCTATTGGCGCAAATTATCGGTTATTCCGCTTAATCAGCAAAGCAAACGTTCTTGGCCTCAGTTACAGGAGTTATTTAATGAAACCCGTTGAGCTATCCCGTCAACAGTCGGAACGGCATCAGATGGAGGTTAGACTGTATCTGGACCCCAAATTAAGCTGGTTTACCGGACATTTTGACGTACAACCGCTGCTGCCGGGCGTGGCGCAGATCGATTGGGTGATGGGGTACGCGGCAGATATCGCGGGCGCAGCCTGGCAGTTTTCCGGTATCGATAAAGTCAAATTCCAGTTGCCGCTGTTGCCGGGCAATCAGGTGTTACTCCGCCTCGATTGGAATGAATCCCGTGGCTTGCTCAGTTTTAGCTATACGCTGGATGAAGGCGTCGCTGCGCGCACGGCCAGTAGCGGAGCCATAAAATTATGTCGTTAACCGTTCACGCCTTCGCGCCGTGCGTGGTTATTCCTTGCTATAACCACGGCGCAATGATGAATGATGTGTTGGCGCGGCTGGCTCCCTTTGGCCTGCACTGTTTTATCATTGACGATGGCAGCGAACCTGCCACGCAACAGATTTTACAGCAGTTGGCCGGAACGCACTCTGGCATCACGTTGGTTAGATTGCCTTGTAATCAGGGCAAAGGTGTGGCGGTATTAACAGGTTTTACCGTGGCTGCCGAGGCGGGATATAGCCACGTGTTACAGGTGGATGCCGATGGGCAACACTGTATTGAAGATATTCCCGAGATGCTGAAACAGTCGCAGCGCTATCCGGATATGCTGATCTCCGGCCGCCCGATTTACGACCAGTCGGTGCCAAAATCTCGTCTGTATGGTCGCTATATTACCCATGTGTGGGTATGGATAGAAACTCTGTCGCTCTCCCTGAAAGACAGTATGTGCGGGTTTCGGGTCTATCCGCTGGCTCCGGTAATAGCCCTGATGGCGCAATATCCATTGGGGAAACGTATGGATTTTGATACGGAAATCATGGTGCGCCTGTACTGGCAAGGCATTGATAGTCGTTTTGTTCCTACGCGAGTGACTTACCCCGCCGACGGGCTTTCCCATTTTGATGCACTGCGGGATAACCTGCGGATTTCGTGGATGCATACCCGGTTATTTTTGGGCATGTTGAGACGTCTCCCGCAATTGTTAACGCGACGTCGTCCGCGTCACTGGGCTGGAGTCAAAGAGCGTAAAGGTCTGAACGGCATGCGCTTTATGCTCGCGGTTTATCGTCTATTAGGGCGGAAAACTTTCGAGATATTACTACGTCCGGTAGTGGGATATTTCTGGCTAACCGGCCGAACTCAGCGGCAGGCCTCGCAGCAATATCTGGTACGTTTGCAGCAAACTGCCCAGAAAAAGTCATTGGCTTTGCCGGGCAATCTAACCAGTTATCGACATTTCCTGCGGTTTAGTCGCGCGATGCTGGACAAAGTCGCCAGTTGGCGCGGGGATTTGCGACTGGGGCAGCAAATTGTATTTGCTCCCGGAGCGCAAGAAACCATTAATGCCGAGTCTGACGGTGGGAAGCTGATTTTGGCTTCTCACCTCGGAGATATCGAGGTGTGCCGCGCATTAGCACAGCAGGATGGTCATAGGGTAATTCACGCTCTGGTATTTAGCGAACATGCCCAAAGGTTTAAGCAGGTATTGGAAGAAATCGCGCCGCAGGCGGGGATTAATCTGATTCCCGTGACCCGCATGGGGCCAGAAACCGCTATTTTGCTGAAAGAGAAGCTGGACGCCGGTGAATGGGTGGCGATTGTCGGCGATCGTACCTCGGTGACTACCCAGCGCGGTGGAGACCGCCGCGTGGTGTGGAGCGAATTTCTCGGTGCGCCCGCGCCGTTTCCGCAAGGACCATTTGTTCTGGCATCGGTATTGCGCTGCCCGGTGTTACTGATGTTTGCCTTGCACCAGCAGGGCAAACTCCATATCCATTGCGAACCTTTTGCCGATCCGTTGCTGTTGCCACGTCAGCAGCGTGAGACCGCATTGCAACAGGCGGTGGATCGCTATGCGTCACGTCTGGAGTACTACGCGCTGCAATCGCCGCTCGACTGGTTTAACTTTTTTGATTTCTGGCGGCTGCCTGATTCGCCGTCTGGCAAGGAGTAACAAGTGCTGACCGATGCCCGTTTTACCGCCGAAGTAGAGATTACCGTGCCTTTCCACGATACCGACCCGATGGGCGTGGTATGGCACGGTAATTACTTCCGTTATTTCGAAGTGGTGCGAGAGGCGCTACTGAATCAGTTTAATTATGGTTACCGGCAAATGCGTGAGTCTGGTTATGTTTGGCCGGTTGTTGATACGCGGGTGAAATACCGTGACGTGCTGGAGTTCGAACAGCGAATTCGGGTCAGAGCCCACGTTGAAGAGTTCGAAAATCGGCTGAAAATTGTGTATCAGATTTTCGATGCTCAAAGCGGCAAGCGGACTACCACCGGCTATACCATTCAGGTTGCCGTCGAAGAAAGTACGCGAGAAATGTGTTTTGTCAGCCCTGATATTTTGTTTGAAAGAATGGGAATCAAACCATGAAAAAATGGATTTTAATGTTGTCGCTGGCGATCGCCGCTGGCGCACAGGCAGTGACGCTGGATGAGTTACAGCAGCGTTTGGCGCAGCAGCCGGTGGTACGAGCGCAGTTTAGTCAGGAGCGCCAGATCAAGGATATGCCGCAGCCGCTGCGTTCCAGCGGTGAGTTACTGATCGCACAGAAAAACGGCCTGTGGTGGCAACAGCAAAAACCTTTTCCATTGACGCTGGTGTTGGATGATAAGCGTATGGTTCAGGTAATTAATGGGCAGGAGCCACAGATTGTTACCGCTGATTCCAATCCGCAGATGTTCCAGTTTAACCACTTGCTGCGCGCACTGTTTCAGGCTGAGCGTCAAGTGTTGGAACAAAATTTCTCGCTGACCTTCAGCGACTTAGGACAGGGGAAATGGCAGTTGGAGCTGAAACCGACCACGTCGCCGCTAGATAAGCTGTTTAACACTATCACGCTGCAAGGGCAGCAGTATCTCGATCAGATTTCGCTTAACGATCGTCAAGGGGATCGCACCAAGATTACCTTTAGCAATCAGCGCCTGACACCAGATACGTTGACCCATGATGAGCAGCAACGTTTTGTCTTCTAAGCCGAGTTTATGGGCCTGGCTATGGCTGGCGGCTTGCCTGTTGCTGGGGGCGACGCTCACGGTATTGTTACCGCAATCCAAGCTTTCCAGTAGCGTGCTGGCGCTGTTACCTGCGCAAAGTATGGGGCAGATTCCTCCGGCGCTGAACGACGGTTTTATGCAGCGTTTGGACCGTCAGGTGGTCTGGATGGTCAGCCCCGCCGAAGGCGATGATCCAGCGGCGGCCGCGCGCTGGCTGGAACGCTTGCAGGGTCTGCCGTCGTTGACCGCCGTTCAAGGACCTATCGACGCTGATCAGCAGCAGAAATGGGGGAAATTCTTCTATCAGCATCGTAATGGCATGATTGACCCGCAGACGCGACAGCGCCTGATGAACGGTGGTGATGAGCAGGCTAACTGGATACTGGCACAGCTTTATTCGGCCTTTGCCGGTGTGAGCGGCAGCGAAATAAAGAACGATCCGTTGATGCTGGTGCGGGGCTCCCAGCTGGCGCTACAACAAAATACCAGCCGTTTGAGGATGAAAAATGGCTGGTTGGTGGCTCAGGATGAGGCGGGGCGCAGCTGGTATTTTATCCACGGCGAGCTGAGTGGCTCCTCCTACAATATGCAGCAGGCGCATCAGGTAGTGACAGATTTGGCGGCGCTCGTGACCGATCTTAAGCATCATTTTCCGGGCGTCGAGGTCATGTCGCGCGGCACGCTATTTTATAGCGATTATGCCAGCCAGCAGGCCAAACATGATGTTTCCACCTTGGGTTCCGCCACGGTCATCGGCGTTTTGCTATTGATTCTGGGCGTGTTTCGCTCTCTGCGTCCGTTACTGTTGTGCGTGTTGTCCGTCGGTATCGGCGCGTTGGCTGGCAGTACACTGACCTTATTGCTCTTCGGCGAACTGCATTTAATGACGTTAGTGATGAGTATCAGCATTGTCGGTATTTCAGCTGATTACACCATTTATTATCTTACCGAGCGCATGGTGCATGGGCGTGAAACCTCGCCGTGGCAAAGTCTGCACAAGGTTTTTCCGGCGTTAATGATGGCGTTGGGGACCACGGTTCTGGCCTACCTGATTATGATGTTGGCGCCGTTCCCTGGCCTGCGCCAGTTGGCGGTTTTTGCCGCCGCGGGTCTGACTGCCTCTTGTCTCACCGTGGTGTGCTGGTATCCGTGGTTATGTCGAGGATTACCGGTCCGGCCGGTGCCATTCATGATGCCATTGATGCGTTGGCTTTCCGCGTGGCGCACTCAACGCACGCTGTATTTAGGTTTGCCACTGGTATTGGCGTTGTTCTCCGTAGCCGGACTGCTACGCTTGCAGATTAATGATGATATTGCCCAATTGCAGGCGCTGCCGCCGGATATTCATCGGGAGGAGCAGGCTATCACGGCCTTGACTGGGCAAGGCATCGACCAGAAGTGGTTTGTGGTTTATGGCGATACGCCCGAGCAGACGCTACGGCGGTTAGAGCAATTTGCTCCGCAGTTACAACAGGCGAAAAAACAGGGCTGGCTCAGCGGCTACCGTTTGCTGCCATTGGCCTCTCAGGCGCAGCAACAGCAGGATCTGACGCTGCTGCAACAGGTTGCCCCCAACGTGCTGGCACAGCTTGATACCGTTGGGATAGACGGGTTGAAGATCGATCTCACTCCAATGCCGGTCACGCCGGAGAACTGGCTCAATAGCGTAGTGAGTGAGGGCTGGGCGTTGATGTGGATGACGTTACCGGATGGGCGTAGCGGAGTATTGGTGCCGACCGACGGCGTGCAAAACAGCGCCGCTTTGGCTGCGCTGGCGGCCAATCATGCTGGCGTCAGTTGGGTTGATCGCAAAGCCAGCTTCGACCAGATGTTTTCTTTCTATCGCACTATGCTGGGTTGGCTGTTGCTGGGAGCCATTGTGGTTATCGCCTTGAGTTACATGTTGCGCCTGGGCGTGCGGCGTGGGCTGGTGTGCGTATTGCCTTCGTTACTTTCTCTCGGCTGCGGGCTGGCAGTGCTAGCGTTTAGCGGCCACTCCCTCAACCTGTTCTCGCTACTGGCGTTAGTTCTGGTGCTGGGGATTGGCATTAATTACACCTTATTTTTCAGTAACCCACGAGGAACACCGCTGACGTCATTATTAGCCGTAACCGTGGCGATGAGTACCTCATTGCTGACCTTGGGTATGCTGATCTTTAGCAGCACTCAGGCTATCAGCAGTTTCGGTATTGTGCTGTGCAGCGGTATATTTGCCGCATTTTTGCTGGCTCCATTGGCGATGCATCAACGCCGTAAAGGGAAGAAATCATGATGATTTTACGTTGTATCTTGGCTATGTCCTTGGCTTTGATGCTGACGGCATGCGCCACTAAACCCGCGGATAATCGGCCTCAGGCCTGGTTAAAACCGGGCGTGAAGGTCAGCTTACCTGCGCCGGGTATCACGCCGGCGGTGAATGAACAACAGTTGCTGACCGCCACGGTGAAAGGTAAGCAACAGTCTTTGCTGGTATTGCTTAATGCAGATCGGCAACAGCTTTCGCTGGTGGGATTGTCATCTCTGGGTATTCGCCTGTTCAAACTGACCTACGATACGCAGGGGATCGAAAGCGAGCAGTCAATCGTGCTACCTGAGTTGCCTCCGGCCAGTCAAGTTCTGGCCGATATTATGCTGAGCTACTGGCCGATTTCTGCCTGGCAAGAGCAGTTACCCGCAGGCTGGACGCTGGTCGACATCGGATCCCGCCGCGAACTGCGTGATAAGCAAGGAAAACGGGTAACCGAAATTGTTTATATGACCAGCAAAGGCGTGCGTCAGCCGATTAGCATCCGCCAGTACGTTTTTGGTTATCAGATCGCGATTCAACATCTGGACAGCTAACATGATTTATATTTCTGCGGTAGGCATGCTGAACGCGTTAGGAAGCAATGCCGATCAGATTGCCAGCCAGCTTCCTTTGGGCATCGCTCCCGGCATGAAGCCGCGCGATGGCTGGGTTCAGCCCGAACAACCCTGCTGGTTAGGCGCCGTTGAAGGTGAACTACCGGAAATCCCGGCGGCGCTTGCTATGCATCGCAGCCGCAATAATCAATTGTTATTGGCGGCGTTGGAGCAAATTCGTCCACAGGTCGATCAAGCGATAGTGCGCTTTGGCCGCGATCGTGTGGCGGTGGTATTGGGCACCAGTACTTCTGGATTAAATGAGGGCGACCGACAGGTTAACCAGCGCAGTCACGACGAGGAAAGTGACGGCTATGATTATTATCAACAGGAATTAGGCGATCCGGCACGTTTTCTTTCGGCCTATCTCGAACTGGAGGGCCCCGCGTTCACCTTGTCTACCGCCTGTTCTTCCAGCGCCAGAGCTATTATCAGCGGCCGGCGTTTAATCGAAGCCGGGCTGGCGGATGTGGCAATTGTAGGCGGCGCAGATACGCTTAGCCGGATGCCGGTCAACGGTTTTCTCAGTCTTGAATCGCTTTCCACTCAGCTTTGCCAGCCTTTTGCCGCCGAACGCTGCGGTATTACTATAGGTGAAGCATCGGCTCTGATGCTGCTCACGCGGGAGCCTCACGAGATAGCCTTGCTCGGAGTCGGTGAATCTAGCGACGCATGGCATATGTCGGCGCCGCACCCTGAAGGCGAAGGTGCTATTCGCGCCATTGAACAGGCGTTGGACGATGCGGCAATTCAACCTCAGGATGTGGGGTATATCAATCTGCATGGCACCGCTACCCGGCTCAACGATCAAATTGAGGCTAAAGTGGTCAATCGCATATTCGGTAATGGCACGCCCTGTAGCTCAACCAAGCATTTAACCGGGCACACATTAGGTGCGGCAGGCGTGTGCGAAGCCGCGCTGTGCTGGCTGTTATTGACTCGTGATTTACCCTTGCCGGCACAGGATTTCTCTCATTCAACGCCGGATGACAGCTTGCCGTCTTGTGGGTTACTGCTAGAGCAGGAGCCATTGATGAAGGCAATTGTTATGTCCAATTCATTTGCCTTTGGCGGTAATAATACCTGCCTGATTCTGGGGAAGCGTCATGCCTGAATATTTACCGGCGGGAGATTATTTGCCTCACGCGGCGCCGATGATGCTGCTGGATGAGGTTGTCGCGGTAGAAGCAGAAAGCGTGCATTGTCGGGTTAAAGTCACAGAACAGGGCGTTTTAGCTCCTTTCCTCACTGCCGAAGGGCATTTGCCTGGATGGTTTGCGTTGGAATTGATGGCACAGACCGTCGGCGTGTGGTCGGGTTGGCATAGCCGCCAGCGGGGCGAGCGGGCGGCGAATTTGGGCATGTTGCTCGGCGCGCGTGCGCTACGCAGCCAGACTCGGTTGATTGAAAACGGAAATTTATTGGATATCACTATGGTCTTGCTAATGCAGGACGAAAAATTTGGCAGCTTTGAAGGTGAAATCAGCTGTGCAGGGCAGGTTTTGGCCACCGCGCGGTTGAATACCTATCAACCGGATCAACAAGAACTTAAACAATTATTTCAACAGGATGAAATGGAATGACACGTTCAGTTTTGGTCACGGGCGGCAGTAAAGGTATTGGGCGAGCGATAGCCCTCCAACTTGCCGCCGATGGATTTAGCGTGGCCGTGCATTATCACAGCGATCTTCCAGGGGCTCAGCAAACGGTAGAACAGCTAACTGCGCAAGGCGGACAAGGGCGGATTATCGGTTTTGACGTAGCCGATCGTGATGCGACGCGGCAGGCCATCGAGCAGGATATTGATACTCATGGTGCTTACTACGGCGTGGTGAACAATGCCGGAATAGCTCGCGACGGCGCGTTCCCAGCGCTCAGTGAAGACGACTGGGACAGCGTGATCCATACCAATCTTGACAGTTTTTATAACGTCATCCATCCCTGTATTATGCCGATGATCGGGTTGCGTCAAGGCGGCAGAATCATCACGCTGTCGTCGGTTTCCGGTTTAATGGGGAATCGAGGTCAGGTCAACTATAGCGCGGCGAAAGCGGGCATTATCGGCGCAACCAAAGCGCTGGCAATAGAACTGGCGAAGCGCAAAATCACTGTCAACTGCATAGCGCCGGGGCTGATTGATACCGGTATGATTCAGATGGAAGAAGCATCGTTAAAAGAAGCGATGAATATGATCCCGATGAAACGGATGGGCGCCGCAGAGGAAGTGGCCGGGCTCGCCAGCTATTTGATGTCTGATATTGCCGGTTACGTGACGCGTCAGGTGATTTCCGTTAATGGGGGCATGCTATGACCCGCCGCGTAGTGATCACCGGCATGGGCGGCGTAACTGCCTTTGGCAATGACTGGCAGAGCGTGGCCGCTGGGCTAAAGTCTGGTAAAAATGCGGTACGCAGCATGCCGGAATGGCGGGAATACGCGGGATTGAATACCTTGGTCGGCGCGCCTATTGATGATTTCACTTTACCGGAGCATTACACCCGCAAACGCATTCGCTCAATGGGGCGAGTTTCCCTGCTAGCGACCAGAGCGACCGAACTGGCGCTGATTCAGGCGGGTTTGATCGGCGAAGCGGTGCTAACCAATGGTGAAACCGGCATCGCCTACGGCTCTTCTACCGGCAGTACCAAACCGGTCAGCGAATTTGCCACCATGCTAACGGAAAAACACACCAATAATATCACCGGCACCACTTATGTTCAGATGATGCCGCATACCGCGGCGGTGAATACCGGGTTGTTCTTCGGGCTGCGTGGGCGAGTGATTCCAACTTCTAGCGCCTGTACTTCCGGCAGCCAGGCAATAGGTTACGCGTGGGAGGCCATTCGCCATGGTTATCAAACGGTGATGGTTGCCGGCGGAGCGGAAGAACTTTGCCCGTCCGAAGCCGCGGTGTTTGATACCTTATTTGCCACCAGTCAGCGCAATGATTCGCCACACACCACGCCGTCGCCTTTCGATATCAATCGAGACGGGCTGGTAATTGGCGAGGGCGCGGGCACGCTGGTGTTGGAAGAATTGGAGCATGCCAAAGCGCGAGATGCGAAGATCTACGGCGAAGTCGTGGGGTTTGCCACTAACTGCGATGCGGCTCACATTACTCAGCCACAGCGTGAAACTATGCAAATTTGTATCGAACAGGGGCTGCGGATGGCGCAGTTACAGGCGGCGGATATCGGTTATATCAGCGCTCACGGTACGGCGACCGACCGTGGCGATCTGGCTGAAAGTCAGGCTACCGCCGCGGTGTTTGGCAATAATACGCCGATTTCATCGCTGAAAAGTTATTTCGGCCATACGTTAGGTGCCTGCGGAGCGCTGGAGGCCTGGATGAGTCTGGAAATGATGAATGAAGGCTGGTTTGCGCCGACGCTCAATCTGACTCAGCCCGATCCGGCCTGTGGCGAACTTGATTACATCATGGGGAAGCCACGCCATATTGATACCGAGTTTTTCCAAAGCAACAACTTTGCCTTTGGCGGTATCAACACTTCACTGGTTTTCCGGCGCTGGCGTTAATCGATGATGCGCATCGCTCTGGCTCGAATCAGCGATCTCAGCCAACCTGCTGTCATCACCGATTGGTTGTCGCCGGAGTTACTGGTTCAGGCTCCCAGCGGCAAACGGCGGGAGGCGTGGCTGGCGGGAAGAGTGTTGCTGGCGCAGCGGGTGGGTCAGCGACCTCTCAGGGAAATGATCATTGAAGCATCGGGAAAACCTGCGTTTCGGTGCGATCAATTGCCACATTTCAATATCAGTCACAGCGGCGATTTTGTTTTTGTCGCCGTGAGTGATAAAGGGCCGATTGGCTGCGATATTGAAGTGATCAGGCCGCGAACCGGTGCGATAGAGATTGCACAACACTATTTCTGTGAGGCTGAATATCTGTGGTTGGCGGCGCAGCCTGCCGAAAATGTCATGATGGCGTTTTGGCGCTTGTGGACCGCGCGCGAGGCACGATTAAAACAACGCGGGCTGAGTGTTTGGCAAATGCGTTCAATAGCGTTAAAGCCCGAAACATTGGGCATTGCCGGCAGCGAAATTTATCATTGGTATCAGCAAGGGTTGAGCATGGCGGTCAGTTGCTGTCCGTCAGAAACGGCAAACAGCGATCTCACCGTGGATAAATGAGCGTATTCCTGACATTTATCAGATTATTACCGATGAACTTCCCCACAAAGCAGCACCACATCCGGGCGGCGCTGATGGATTTTAGCCGCCACGGCAAGGCATTCCTGACGGGTAGGATATATATCTTCAGACACGGGAAGCGCGTCACAAGCATCTATTCCGCATGTGCTGACCAGTAGAACAAATCCTATAAGCATATATCCCCCTTATTCTTCAAAGTATAGCGCGCTTATCTTGCGAGTATAGAGGTTTTGTTGTGGCATAGCGCTCGCTTTAATCATAAAAAATGCCTTACTAACAAAGATTTCCACAATATGCCGCGCACGGCGAATTCCACATGGCGTAACCCGCTCTTGGGGGATGTTATGAATAATCATATTGGCAGCCATTAGCGCGAGACGGCAGTGGAAGGATCACTCTGTCTGCTATTGAGGGTCCATCGTCTATTAGGATTTTCTGCTTTGTATTTATGCCGTCACCATATTGGCTATTGTAAGCGTTTCATTTTCATCTTCACCGCTATGGGATATCACCTATGGGTAAATCATCGCGTATATATTCTTTAAAACTTTAGTTGGCCTTAGAGCGGAGTGAGCGCGCGTGTCTGTGGTGGTAAAAAGAGTGAAAAGGATTCTCACTAGTTGGAGATATGTCTGAAAACCATTAATAAGATAAGGGTTTGAGCTTAAAACACTAACGTAATGGAGTACATACCAATGAAAGGTAAGTTGCTATTAGCGATATTACTGAGCGCGAGCTTTTCGCTTCAGGCTGATGAAACCAGCTCTTGGACTGATGAAGGTCAACCGTCTCCAGAGCATTTGGAGATGCAGAAACCCGAATTTCATCTTTGTCAGGATGGACAAAACCAGTCACCGATAGATATCCGTGGGGAGTTAAGAAGTAACCTGGCACCGCTGACCATGCAATATTTTACCACGACGCTGAATATCGTAAATAATGGTTATACGATTCAGTTGAACGTACCCAAAGGGAATAAAGTGCAGTTAGATGGCGAAACTTTTATGCTGAAACAGCTGCATTTCCATGCTCCCAGTGAAAATACCATAAAGGGTAAGCAATATCCGATGGAGGCGCACTTCGTACATAAAAATGAGCAGGGAGAATTGCTGGTTGTTGCCGTGATGTACAATCTGGGCAAAGAAAATATGGCGCTGGAAAAAGTGTGGCAGCAAATGCCAAAAGGATTGAATCAGGAACAGAAGATCAATCCAGCGTTGGATCTCAATGGCCTGATTCCGGACAGCAAATATTATTATCGCTTCAGCGGCTCGCTAACCACACCGCCTTGTTCTGAAGGGGTACGCTGGCTGGTGTTTAAACAGCCTTTAAGCATTTCTGAAAACCAGATTACGCAGTTTAAGTCGGTCATTCATCGCGATAATAATCGACCGGTACAGGAGTTACACGGTAGGGTTATTGTAAATTGATTTCTGGATATTTTAATTTTTCAGGGAACCTAAAAGGATTTTCAATAAAACTGTTAATAAACCGCTAAGGGTGAAAATAAATCTTTATCGATATATTTAATGTAATGTTTCGTCAGCGTAAAACAGCGTGCTTTATTTGGTTTATGCTGGCGGAATCTTATTGGATATATTTATGGCTAAACAGCCAGACGTCTAAATGGGTATTTAATTTATTTATAAATAAGGCTTGATTAAAATGATTGGCTATGAGTAAATAGCGTCATCGGTTTGGAACACAGACCTTATGAAAGCAGTTTTAGTAAAGCAGTTCACAGTATTAGCGTTATCCTCAAT